>JAJRPR010000042.1 GCA_024280655.1 Alphaproteobacteria bacterium
GGAACTGCAACCTTAATCACTCTACCTGTGGTGATATTTTCTGCTGTAAAAGCAATCGATAATTCACCATCAATAAGGCTGATATCAGAATCAATTTTAAAACTATCGCCAGTATCAGCATTTCTATCACTCAGTTCAAACACAAGACTATCGCCATCACGCTTGCCAATAGCTACACCAGAAAATGAAGTGCTTGATGACATGACTGCCTCAAAGCGTTCTTTTTCTGCAATATATGCCATCGTGCCAGCTATTGAAAAATTACCACCAGCAAAAGCACAGCGCCCCTTATATCCAACTCTCCCTTGCTTAGATTTGATGATGTCCACTTTACATTTTACACTTTCAACATCGCCATTATCCCGAGCTATTTCCCCAAGCCCTTTCCAAGTTCCAATATAAGATTGTAACAAACTAGCGTTATCATTAGACGCAAAAGCAGGAATAATAAAAAACACAGATGAAATAGCTGCAAAGGCAAAGAAAAAATAGCGAGTTGATTTATTTAGTAAGGTCATTTTTGTTGGCTCCAACGGATTTAAAAAACCGCCCCCCGGCGATTAGCAGTGCTGGTAATATAAATAAATCAGCAAGCAATGCAAGTACGAATGTTAACACAACAAGTGTTCCAAATAGGGCAACTTGCGGTAAAGCTGAAAAAATTACAATAAATGTGCCAGCGCAAAGAATAAGCGTGGTGGCAACTAAGGCAGGGCCGATATTCTTTAGTGCTAAATTTACTGACACTTGATGCTCAAACCCACTTTTTCGAGCGTGCATATAAGAGGCAAGGAAATGAATAGTGTCATTAACGGCAATGCCAAAAGCAATGGTTAGCGCAATTACAGTTGTTAATTGCAATCCAGCCCCCGAAGTATATAGATATAGCTCAGTGCCGAAAATTGGCAAGAAATTCGTAATAATCGCGACCAGTGCAATTCGCCATGATTGAAATGCTAGTCCAATAATAAGTATATTAATTAGGATAGCGATGGTTAGACCATTCCTTAAAGAGCGAATAATATCCGTTGAAGTAAAGGCGCTAAGCACATTAAAACCAGAAACTTTTGCGTCCATAATTCCAGCATCGATTAGTGCCTTATCTGCAGATATAACAATTTCTCGAATTTTATTTGATTCTAATAATGTAGGCAAAAACCCTGTTACCAAAGCAAAATTGCCATCATCCGTGATAAAACGGCGCTTAAGAAATGGCCCAACTGCCCTGAAAATACGCTCACGGGAGAAACCAAGATCAGAGTAAGCTGAAAAACTAGCGGCAGAAATTACTTTACCTTTTCCTATATTTTCTTCTAAAATTGCATGGACTTTTTGAATGGTTAAAAAATCATCATCTGTTACGTTCTCCATACCGCCTTTAAGTGGAATTTTTATATAAATTGGCGCGACACCTCCAACATTTTCATCAATTCCTTGTGCGGTGCTAAGAGCTTGAGATTCTTTGGGCAAATAATCCTTAAAATCAAAACGTGGCTCAAGAGCAAAATGGGGGAATAATAATGCCAACATAACTAATATTGAGATGATTGATATGGGTTTAGCATATTTACTTGCTAAAAATCTGGCAACAGGAATTGGAGCTTGAACCGCTATCGACATTTTCTTTGGGGCTTTAAAACCAAGTTTAAGCGCAACTTTTAGTGCAAGCGGCAAGAAGGTAACTAATGTTATAAAAGAAACGGCAACAGCTATAAAGCCTGAATAAGCAAATTCTTTAATACCATCTCCTTGTGCAATAGTAAGGCTTAGAAATGCCACCATTGTTGTTATTGCAGTTAGAGCTGCCGCTGGAGTTATGCGTAGCAATGTCTGAGTAATTGCCTCATTTGGCTCCATACCTTCATTCCACAGCCTAAGCCAAGTAAAACAAAAATACATGCTTTCAGCAAAAGCAATGACTAATACTAGTGTGATGACTACATTGGTCAGGAAGGTGAAAGAGCCAAATAATAATAGTACAGATCCCATCACCCAAATTACCGATAAAAGAGGTGTTAGAGTAGCTAAAATTGCACCCCAAAAACTCCTTAGAGCAATTAGGGACATCAATGCGCCAATTAAAAACCCAATGATTGAGAACTTAACTTGGTCATTAATGGAAGCATCAAGCAATTCAGCTTTCCACACAGGTTGGCCTGTCAATTCAATATAAATATCCTTTGATTGATATTCTTGAATTAACTCATTTAATTCATCAAGCATTGCCTGCTCACCCTTGCCCTTAGTGAGCTCTTGGTCGGGGAACATAATCATAACTATGGAATTAAGATCCTCACCAATGAGATTACGCATTATCTCATCATTTTCTCGAAGATCTAGCAATTTAGCTCTAACTTCTTCTTTGCTTTGCATGTTTTGGCTAACAGCAGGAACAGAACCACTGCCTTCATCAGTGGGGCGGCGTAAGGAAAATGGCGTTAATGTACCCACCGCATAAGACGTTAGTTCCAAATCAAATGATAATTCACGTAATGTTTCGATGGTTTTCGGGTCGGTAAGATTAGGGGAGGAAACTAAAATATAGGCATCATTTTCAAATGTACCAAAACTTTTCGAAAGGTCATCATAGCGATCAAAATATTCACCAGAATTATTATAGATGCGCATAATATCGCTATCTATTGAGATTTTTGGAATTTGAGACAAGGTAAGAATAGTAAAAGCAAGCACTACCAGCGCAACCCTAATTGGATATTTTAACGTAAGAAGCCCTAAGCGCTCAAATCCAAACCCGATTGACAATAATTCGCTCCAGCTAAAGAATCAAAGAATATACTCTCTAAGATTCGTAGGGTTAATCTCAGCTTTCGTAAAGCACAAAGAGAATAAGTGAAATAATTGTGACCAGAAAGACTGATTCTAAAGATAATCTATAGGTAGTTTCTAACCATAATGTTAATTCAAAAACTCTTGTGGATGAGTGCTAAAACTTTTGCCAAAAAGCACGCAATAATTAGCCAAACGTCCTAAAATAGGTTAGAAATAATCAGTTAATAACAAGAGAATCAATAAATTGAACGATATTCCAGAAAATGATGATAATGAGGCTCAAGAAGGCACTAAATTGCCATCTAATATAGTGCCAATTTCTATTACCGATGAGATGCGTAAGTCGTATCTTGATTATGCCATGAGCGTAATTGTTTCGCGTGCCTTGCCAGATGTTCGTGATGGGCTAAAACCCGTGCATAGGCGCATATTATATTCCATGCACGATGCTGGTTATGAGTTTAATAAACCATATAAAAAATCAGCTCGTGTGGTTGGTGATGTTATTGGTAAATATCACCCGCATGGCGATGCCGCAGTTTATATGTCTTTGGTTCGTATGGCACAGGATTTTTCTTTGCGTTTAACGCTTGTTGATGGGCAGGGCAATTTTGGCTCAGTCGATGGCGATATGCCAGCGGCAATGCGTTATACTGAAGTGCGTATGAAAAAGGTTACTGGCTCTTTACTTGCAGATTTGGACAAAGATTCAGTTGATTTCGTAGATAATTATGATGGCTCAGAAAGAATGCCATCTGTTCTGCCCGCTCGTTTTCCAAATATGTTGGTGAATGGTGGTGGTGGCATTGCGGTTGGCATGGCGACTAATATTCCATCGCACAATCTTGGTGAAACTATTGATGCACCTCTAGCGCTTATTGATAATCCAGCAATTTCTGTTGATGAATTGTTAGAAATTATGCCGGGCCCCGACTTTCCAACTGGTGGAATAATTTTGGGTCGTGCTGGAATTCGCTCAGCCTTTGAAACAGGGCGTGGCTCGGTAATGATGCGTGGCGTGGTGAAGGTTGAAGAAATTCGCAAAGATAGAGATGCGATAATTATTACCGAAATACCATATCAGGTGAACAAAGCCTCAATGATTGAAAAAATCGCTGATCTGGTTCGTGATAAGAAGATTGAGGGTATTTCTGATATTCGTGATGAATCTGATCGTCAGGGAATGCGTGTTGTAGTTGAAATAAAGCGTGATGGTGTGGCTGATGTTATTCTAAATCAGCTTTATCGTTTAACGCCATTGCAAACTTCATTTGGTTGTAATTTTGTAGCTCTAAATGGCGGCAAGCCAGAACTAATGAATGTTACGCAAATCTTAAAGGCATTTGTTAGCTTTAGGGAAGAAGTCGTTACGAGACGTGCGAAATTCCTTTTGAACAAATCTCGTGATAGAGCGCATATTTTGGTTGGCTTGGCAGTTGCTGTTGCCAATGTTGATGAAGTGATTGCAATAATTCGCTCTTCAAAAACTCCGGCTGAGGCTAGGGAAAAACTACTTGAGCGTAACTGGCCAGCTAGTGATGTGATATCGCTAATTGAGTTGATTGATGATCCTCGCCATAAAGTGCTTGATGATGGCACGTTTAAGCTTTCTGAAGAGCAAGTAAAAGCAATTCTTGATTTACGTCTTGCTCGTTTAACAGCGCTTGGTCGTGATGAAATTGGTGATGAATTAGCTACCATTGGCGGCTCAATTACCGATTATCTTGATATTTTACGCTCACGTGAGCGAGTATTAAATATAATTCGTGATGAACTAAGAGAAGTTCGTGATCAGTTCTCAACACCTCGTCTAACTGAAATAACTGATTATGCCGCTGACATGGACGACGAAGATTTCATTGCTCGTGAAGAAATGGTGGTTACGGTTTCTCATGCTGGTTATATTAAACGAGTACCGCTTTCAACATATCGGGCGCAAAGGCGAGGCGGCAAGGGACGTGCTGGCATGAGTACTCGTGATGAGGATTTTGTAGCAAGATTATTTGTCGCTAATACCCATACGCCAGTATTATTTTTCTCATCAAACGGCATTGCTTATGTTCTTAAAGTTTGGCGACTTCCGCTTTCTGCTCCTAATGCACGTGGCAAAGCCTTGATAAACCTATTGCCGCTAGATCAAGGCGAGCGCATTACCTCGATAATGCCAATGCCAGAAGATGAGGATAGTTGGGGCGATCTCGATATTATGTTTGCAACAACTAAAGGCACAGTTAGGCGCAATAGTTTGGCTGATTTTGTCGGGGTTCGGGCAAACGGTAAAATCGCCATGAAGCTAGATGAGAACGAAGGCATTGTTGGGGTTGAAACTTGTGATGCGAAAGATGATGTGTTGCTAACAACGGCGTTAGGTCAGGCAATTCGTTTTAATGTCGGCGATGTTCGAGTATTCCAAAGCCGCAATTCTATGGGTGTGCGTGGTATAAGATTGGCAGATAAAGATAATATTATTTCGATGTCTATCTTAAAGCATTTTGACGCAACACCTGAGGAGCGTACCTCTTATATTAAAATGAGTAGGGCAATGCGTGGCGAAAGTGAAGAGAGTAATGTTGAGCAAGAAACAGGTGAAGCGCCATTATTAGATTCAGAGCGCTATGCAATGATGGGAGCGGCAGAGCAGTTTGTTCTTGCAATTTCTCAAAATGGTTATGGCAAACGCTCTTCAAGTTATGAATATCGGGTCACGGGTCGTGGTGGCAAGGGCATTACTGGCATGGCAATCACCGAGAAAAACGGACCGAGTGTTGCGTCTTTCCCGATTGAAAATGATGATCAAATCATGTTGGTAACCGATGGCGGCAAACTTATTCGTGTGCCAGTTGAGGGTATTCGTGTTGCTGGTCGAGCCACACAGGGCGTTATTGTGCTTGATACGGCGAAGGGCGAAAAAGTTGTTTCAGTAGAGCGTATTTCTGAGCCAGAAGAAGATGAGGGTGAGGGAGAACAAGAGGCGAATGATTTATCTAATAAAGAAGAGGATAATAATAGCGAAAGTTAGATAATTTTAGCGCAGTAAGAGGATATTAGACCTTTCGGCTACGCTCAAGGTGACAACTAGAGGAAATGAACAAGCATGCGGATGTCATCCTGAACGATAAGTGAAGGATCTTAGTCACAAAATATCAAAAGCTAAAATCTTAATAAAAATCTGATAGTGATTCGATATTACTTGCCAAAATTAAATAGAAGTGAAAGAACCCGATTATGAGCAAATTAGTGGGATTTTATCCCGGATCATTTGATCCAGTTACAAATGGTCACATCGATGTTATCGAAAGAGCCTGCAAATTAGTTGATACTCTTTATATTGGGGTAGGCGTGCATTCAGAAAAAATGGACTACTTAGCTACGCTGATCGCATTGCATTGCTAAAGCAAACCTCAAACCCGATTGGCAAACGCAATAATACTGATATTCGCTATGTTGAATTTAGCGGTCTAATGATTGAAGCGGCACGTTCTTTTTCAGCCAAATTAATTATTCGTGGTTTGCGTGATACAACAGATTATAATTATGAAATGCAAATGGTTGGCATGAATGCGCAAATGGCACCAGATTTACAAAC
>JAJRPR010000043.1 GCA_024280655.1 Alphaproteobacteria bacterium
GCGGTTTTGGGTGTTGCTCATCGCTTCGGCAGTTGACTGAAGGGATAGTAGATTCTGCCGTACAGCAGATGAAAGTGTTATGTCGGACATTTAAGAACTCCTATTCAATGTCGATTACTAAATAATCTCTTTCTGAGATGAGGACATAATGCACATTAGGGTTTTAGAAATAGTTAAAATTTTAGATAATTTTGAAATTGCGAATTATGTATTTTATTTTATTTATTCTTATATTTCAATGGGTTGCTAGAAATTATAGAAAAGTGGCTAATTATTCTGTTAAGGTTTTGGCAACTATATCTATGTGTTTTTGCTGTTTTTGGTTTAATTTGTAGCGATTCTAATCTTTTGAGTTGCATTTTTTCTTGTCGCCGTTGGTCGCTTTGCTCCCGTCCCCGACACCCCCGCCGTTTGTTCTTTTTCCATACTTACGTAAGCGGGTTATTTTATACCGATAGATTAACAGCTCCCTTATGTTTTTGCATATTACTGTTTTTTGGCTGGTTTTTAGAAATTTTAGCGCTTCTCTCAACTGCCCGATCGGTACTAGCAAAGGTTAGGTTTTTGGGTATGGTAGTGCGAGTGGCATAGGAGTTTGAAATTGTAGTAACTCTGGTCATATAGCTAATCCCTATCATTCGTCATTTAACGAATTAGAATTGGCTAAAAATATTTATGCGCAATTATTATTGCTTTCGCAATTTTATTAAAACTGTATGTAATGAAAAGCCAAATCATTATAATATTTAGGTTTTGAGATAAAAATAATGGCAATTATGAGTTGCCCCATAATTGCCACGACTAAAATACATGTTCTTATAGTTGCATGTTCTTATAGTTGACTGTCCCTATTTTAGGTTAATCCCCTCCATGTCAGCAAATCGCCCTTGAACAGCCCATCCTGTTGGGTCTTGAACGCTTTCTGATACTGCAATCAGCAATTCGTTTTCGCCTTTCTTTAGATTGAGATAAATTATATCCCAAAATCCAACTGTGCCAAGAAAACGATAATCACGTGAAAATGGTGTATCATTGCCACTGAAAATTGGCTAGCCGTTTAGATATATAGTTGCTTTATCGCTAAAGCCAAAGGAAAAAGCCTTTGTTTGGTCGCTGTCTGAATTAAAAACTATACGTGCATAAGCGGTGTCTTTGCCCTTCTCGATACCCTGCACTCTAGCAAGATCGAGCACTCCTGTAGCGCTTGCATCAATATTGGTGAAGGATAGTTTAGAACTATCACCATTGGCAGTGCTGCTATCAAATGTAGTTGAGATATCCCAATTCATTATTGTGCCTGTTTCTGGAGTAATTTCAGCTACTGGAGTGCCTAAAATTTCAACTGTTTCCATTGGCTTTATATCTACATTAGCATACCATACTTCACCGCCAATGTTTAAGCCCCAAAGAGCCAAACCACCTGTTTGCTCTTCACGTTTTAGTTCAACCGTGAGGGCTGGTTTTTCCATATCATTTATGAACACGTCCATTAAGTTGCCTGAAATTGCCATTTTTATACTATTCCAGCCTTCAACATAAGAAGTAGGAGAAGTATATTGCGGGCCGTAATAAAGTTGCCAACTAGGAATGCCATTATATTGCGGCATATATTGGTTTGCATCTGGATTACCAGATTGGTGTCCGCGTAAATAAAAATCTTCGAAATCGCCTTGCCCTTGAACTCTAAAACGCAATCCGCCAAAAGTACGACCCTTTTCAAATTTGACATCATACGCAATTATACCATTGGTGAATGGAGCGGTTTTAGCTACTGCTAAACCAAAACCAAATGGCATACCCTCTGCTGGCACACCAAGTCGTAAAGCTTGTTGACCATCTTTTTCAGAGATTTGCGTGCCAGCAATGAATGCCCAATTATCATCGTTAAATGCTAGTATTTCTGCTTGTGATAAAGTGGGCACCATTGCCAACAGTCCAATTAGGTATAATTTTGAAAGTTTCATCTTTTTTCCTTGTAGATGTTTTGGTTTGTAGGAATTAGATTTTCTTCCAAAGCAATGTTTCAAACAACAGCTAAATATGATATACTTGTTTCATGAATGAAACACTTAACTCCCTCCATATCTTTCATTGTGTTGCTAAAGCTAAAAGCTTTCGTGCCGCCGCTGAGCAATTAAAAACATCTCCAGCTACTGTTAGCCGCCGCATTGCTGAGTTAGAATCCTCGTTACAGGCACAACTTCTTGTGCGCACAACTCGTGAAGTTTATTTGACCGATGTAGGAGAGCAGCTTTTTGATGATACAAAAGCATCAATGCAGGCGTTGTTTTTAGCTACTAAAAAAGCTGCCAATTCGCATGATGAAATGGCAGGATTGGTGCGAATTACTGCTACATATACCATTGCTGAAACTGTGATTTTGCCGCTAATCCCTCAAATGCATGTTGAACAGCCAGATATTAGGTTAGAGCTGATGCTTGATGAGAGCGTTTTGGATATACGTGATAAAAGTATCGATTTTGCCGTTCGTGTGGGTAAGCTGACTGACCCAACTCTAATTGCACGCAAAATTGGCACAGACCGAGTATCTTATTTTTGTGCCCCTAGTGCTGGTTCTAACCCACCAATTTTGTCTTATGGATTGCCAGAGTTTGAGCCAGTGCCACCTAAGTTAGTGGTAAAGGATATGCGGATGTTGCTGGATTTGCTCAAACAAGGTTTTGGGGCAGCTTGGTTGCCTGAAATGCTAGTAGCTCAGGCTAAAAATAGTGGGTTGGTACGTGATACTAACAAGCCCTCTTTTAATTTTGATGGCTATATTGTTTATCATGCCAATCGTTATATTTCTCGTCGTACTCGTTATGTGATGGATAATATTATCAATTCGCAAAAGCGGCTTGCTCAAGATAATAAATAAAGATTCTTCACCTACGGTTCAGAATGACAACTTAGTTGATCTAAAGCGCTCTATCGATTGATAGCCCACGAGCAACTTGTGGTTTTTGCGAGGATAATAGTCCGCTATCATTATAGGTTTTTGGTTTTTCACTAGCGCCAACTGATTTTGCGACATCGCTTAAAATATCTTGAGCTACAGTTTTGGCCGTTGCTAAAACACGTAAATTATCCGCCATTTGTGTTGCTAGGCTTTCATGGCGTGCTTGTAATTGGTTTAGCTGTTCAGGGGCTTCTATTTTAAGCCGCTTTGCTTCTCGCTTAACTGCCCGAGCCAACATGACATAATCTTGGCTAAGTTGTGTTTTTTCTGGTGTTAGCGTTCCAGCTTCCTTTAGATGACCTGCTCGTAATAACATTGTTTCACGGTTCATAACATTAACTAGTGCGCTTAATTTGCTATCAGTTTTAGCGCATAATTCATTTGCATCTAAACTATCAAGTTGATCTAGGCGTTGTGCTGCGTTCATTTTAATATCCCTCTTTAAGAGCATAAGCATTATTTTGTGCTGGGCGATATGAATTGGCGTTTTCTTGGACGGCTAATAGATCCGCCATGATTTGATCGGCTAGCCCGATGCCACCATTTTTTGCTAGTAGGTTGGCATATTGCTCGGATTGCATTGAGCGCCAAGTGCCTTCACCCTGTCCACCGCCAAACATTCCATCGGTTTTAATTGATGAAAACATTTGACTCATAAGAGTGTTCAAAAATACACCTTCTAGCTCTTCAGCCTGTTTGCGAGCTTCATTCATATCTATTTTACCTAATGAATTTTGGCTATTTACAATATTAAATTCCATTACATCACCACCACTTCTGCTTGCAATGCGCCAGCCGCTTTTATTGATTGAATAATGGCAATGAGATCTCGTGGGCTAATACCAAGTGAATTTAATCCATCGACCAATTCTTGTAAGCTTATTGATTCTGGTACGAGGGCGAGATTACTGCCTCCAATTTCAACGCTAAGGTCGGTGCGAGGTACAGTAATTGTTTGACCTAGCGTTAGCGGGTTTGGTTGTGAAACTTGAGGGCTTTCAGCAATGGTTATCGTGAGATTGCTCTGAGCAATGGCAACCGTTGAAACTCTAACATCTTTGCCCATAACAATAATGCCAGAATTTTCATCTATTATGATTTTGGCGTTGAGGTCTGTTTGCACCACTAATTGCTCAATATCAGTCAATAGATCAACAATATTGCCGTTAAAGTTTCGTGGTAATGTTAGGCGCACCGTTGCGGGGTTTTCAGGGACAGCGGTTGCCATTCCAATATAGTCATTAATTGCTAACGCTATGCGCCTAGATGTTGTTAGGTCTGGATTGCGTAGCGCAAGGCGTAAAGTTCTTTGATCACCTAATATAAAATTTGTCTCACGCTCAATAATTGCGCCATTTGAAATTTTACCCGTTGTTGGCACGCCAGAAATAATTGTTGCGCCATCACCTTGTGCCTTAAAGCCATTTATCAAAACAGGACCTTGTGCAATAGCATAAATTTCACCATCTGCCCCCATTAGCGGCGTAACCAATAATGTGCCTCCTTGCAAACTATCGCTATCACCAAGTGCAGCCACCGAAATATCAATGCGAGAGCCCTGTGTTGCAAATGCTGGTAAATTAGCGGTTATCATAACGGCGGCAACATTTTTGGTTCTCAGCGATTCTCCACGAGTGTTCACCCCAAGTCGCTCAAGCATTGCTTGTAGGCTTCGTTTGGTGAAAGGAGAATTATTTAGGCTATCGCCAGTGCCGTTGAGGCCGACAACCAAACCATAACCAACAAGCTGGTTATCACGGATACCCTCGATATCTACGATGTCTTTAATCCTAGCAGGAGCTGCAAAAGCACTTGAAGTAATTGATAGTGCAATTAGCGCTAAAATAATTGTGTAAATTACTTGCCAATTAAATTTGGCTTTTTTGCTTGAAAAATATTGATTCTTAAACATTTGCTTTCCCGTATCTATAGCCCATCCCCATGGACTAAAATTAATTCAACTATGAATATGCGAGAATTGTGCCAATTTAGAATTTTCAAAGAAAAATCTTATAAGCCATTGAAAATAAAAAGAAATATGGGCAATAAAATTAAATACTGAAAAAATTGAAGTGAAAAAAATTATTAAAAGGCAATTTTTGCCGAGTAAATTAAGGTAATATTAACCACTATAGGCAGAATTTGCCTTAATAGTTTAATTAGAACATGGTTTGTTTGAATGCGCATAGAAAAATCAGGACAATCTAGCAGGGTTAGCTCGAAAGCAAAATCGGGCAAAGGTTCAGGTAGCTCTCCTGTATTTAAGCCTAATATGGGGCAGGATAATGTGCAGATTGCTCAGGTTAGCGTGAGTGATAATATTACTCCTGTTGATGCTATTTTGGCTTTGCAGGCAGTAGAAGATCCGCTATTTGCTAAGAAAAGGCTGCACGTTATGGACATTCTATGCTTGATGTTTTGCAAGAAATGAAAGTGGATATGTTGGCAGGGAAAGTAACCGAAGGACACTTAAATAGACTGCTGGCTCTTGTGCAACAAGCTAAATCTTCTTCTGAACAAGGCCTTGATGATTGGATTGAAGATATTGAGTTACGGGCACGAGTTGAGTTGGCTAAACTTGGGCATTTTCCAAATTAATATGGGTTTTTAAGTTGTTAGCTTAGTCGTCACGATAGACTTTTTCACGTTTTTCGTGCATTTCTTGTGCTTCAAGAGATAGGGTTGCGATGGGTCGAGCCTTAAGACGTGGCAGGCTAATAGGTTCGCCTGTTTCATCACAGTAGCCATAAGTATTATCGTCAATTCGCTTAATTGCCGCATTAATTTTTGATATTAGTTTTCGTTGGCGGTCACGAGTTTTAAGCTCAAGAGATCTGTCACTTTCTGATGATGCACGATCAACTGAATCTGGGTGATTTTGGCTATCTTCTTGCAGATTTTCAACCGTTTCTCGGCTTTCTCGCAGGATATCCTCTTTCCAGCTTATAAGCTTATTCATGAAATAATCACGTTGATTTTCATTCATAAACTTTTCGTCACTGGAAGGTGTATATCCCTCAACCTTAAGCTTTTTTCCCATTCCCTTAAACCCTTATCTAACCCGATTAAAAGTTGCGCCCTTATAGGTTGGCTTAACCCTTAGGGCAAGGGATTTTATTAACATTTATTATTTGGTGATATAGCATAACAAAAAGAAAAGGGAGTGGGGCGTAGCGATACGGAAAAGAGCTACGCCCCGATTTTGTTAATACTCTTTTGAGTGCTAACAAATGACATTATCCACTTAAAATTTTGGGGATGCGAATAATGTCGGGGACAGTTGGGCAAAGATTAGATCTTCGCCAAACTTTATATTGTGGGTTGGAATTAGAATGGTAGGATTGCATCAAGTACTTGAGCGCCATATCTTGGTTGTTGTACGTCTGAAATTTGCCCACGACCACCATAAGAAATTCTGGCTTCAGCGATTTTTGAAGACATAATAGTATTATCTGCTCCCACATCTTCTGGGCGAATTATGCCAGTTACTAGCAGTTCACGAACCTCAAAATTTACCCGAACTTCTTGGCGACCCTCAATTACTAGATTGCCGTTTGGTAAAATTTGCGTAACAACGGCTGCAACGCGAGTTTCTAGTGTTTCTGAGCGATTAACCGATCCAGTGCCACTATCTTTAATTCCTGATTTGGTATCAATTTCTGTGGCGCCAGATATGCCCGGTATTGCAGCAGTAAGGGCTGTGCTGAACAGTCCTCCAAGTCCTGCGCTATTTGTTGAGGCGCGGGTTCTATTTGTTTTGTTTGCAATTTGAGCCTTGTCTGAAATTGTGACTAATACGGTTAGGATATCACCAACCCGACGTGCTCTTTGATCCTTAAAAAAGCCTTTAGCATTACTACGAAATAAAGAGTTAGGTTGATAAGATACAGCAATAACTTCTGGCATTGGCATAATGATTGGCGTATATCCCGCTTGCGCTGTTGGGTTGGATATTGCTGTAAGCACTGGCGCTTCACCAATATTGGCTAATCTATCTGTGACAGAACATGCCGCCATTGTACCTGCTAGTGTAATTATTGTTAGTAGTTTAAATGTGTTCTTTAGCATTATACTAGCCTTTTGGTTTTGCAATTTCTAATGGAGTTGCATTGATTTCTACAGTTCCTGGAGCGATAGCCATCGCTTGAACTATGTTTTTTGAAGTAAGATTAAGTACGGCAACTAATTCGCCTTTGGCTGCTGAATTTAGCGCCTGACCTTTAATCGTTAGGGTAAGAGGTCCGTTGCGATAATAAAGTGTTACAAAGGAAGAGCGAGCAATTATCTCAGGTTCAATAACGTCTTTTGGAGAAATCATCGTACCTTTTCGTGTAGCACGCCTGATTTGTTTGCCAATTATGTGATCTAGACTATTAAAGCCATTGCCTTGAGCAAAACGATATGAAATTAGTCGCAATTCAACATCAGAAGATGATATTATTGCGCCAGTTTGTAGTGATCTTATAAGGTGCGGAACATTGGCTAATATGCTAAGTGTTCCATTAATATTGCGTATTTTATTTTCACCAGAAATTTGAATGTAAGCGTTAAAAGATTGCGTTCTTGGGTAGTATTTTAAGTCCTCTAACACAAGTGGTTCATTTGATAGATCGGCATAAAAATCGCCAATATTTTCATTAAATGCTATCTCGCCATAAGTGCTGTCATTTAGCAATCCACGATTTGTTAAATCATCAATAATAGCAGCTTTTATGTCTTGCTGCTTTATAATAGTTCCTTGTCGCTTGACGCTAACTTGTTCTAAACCTCTATCTTCAAAATCTAGCACTCCAACTTTTGCAGCGGCTTCACGAATGGCGCTAAGACTAACATTTCCTTTTGTACCCGGAGCTGGGGAGCGAAATAATGCTCTCTCGGCGTTTATGCCAGCATTGTCAAACATATCACCAACAGTAACAATTAAAGAAGATACTGCAATGGAGGGCTTTAACACTGGTGCGCCAATGGCAATGTTTGTCATTAAGAACGTAAGTAAAAAAGCTAGCATTAATTTGATTGAGCGTATCATTATCTTAACTTTCTATTTAGAACATCTGTGTTGCTGAGCGTAACATTTCATCTGCACCAGAGATGACACGAGCGTTCATTTCATAAGCTCTTTGAGCCGCAATAAGGTCAGCAATTTCGGTTACTGAATTTACATTTGAAAGTTCAAGGTACCCCTGTTGTAAACTACCTAATCCATCTTGTGATGGGGTGCTAACTTGCGCCGTGCCAGAAGCAGCCGTTTCACGAAAGAGATTCCCTCCCATCGCTTCTAGGCCAGCTTTATTGACAAAAGTTGCTAGTTGGAATTGTCCAAGTTGGGTTGGAGTTGCATCATTATCTAAAAATGCTTCAACTACACCATCAGCGCTTATAGAAATTGCACGAGCATTTCCCGGAACTACAATATTGGGCTCAACTGCAAAACCATCAACGGTAACAATTTGACCAGTTGAATCACGCTCAAACGAGCCATCACGAGTATAGGCAGTACCTCCATTAGGCATTTGAATAGCAAAAAACCCTTCCCCCTTAATTGCTACATCGAGTTCTTTTTGGGTTGGCGATACATTACCTTGGCTCATAATGCGAGCGGTGGCTGAAGTCATAACACCAGAGCCTACCGAAACCCCAACAGGAGCTTGTGTCCCAGCGCTTGAAGTTTGAGTTCCAGCACGGCGATAATTTTGATATAATAAATCCTGAAATTCAGCCCTTTGGCGCTTATAGCCAGTGGTGCGCATATTGGCGATATTGTTTGAAATTATTTCAACATTGCGCTCTTGTGCGGCCATTCCTGTCGCTGCTATATATAGTGCCTTCATAATTTTATTCCTTTATTTATGCTTGTAAAGAGCCAAGCTTTTGGATAGCTTTTTGTCTTAATTCTGCTTGAGTTTTTTGTAGTTGTGCTAGTGATTGATAGGCACGATTTACACGGATCATTTCAGCCATTTCTGCAACGCCAGAAACGTTAGAGCGTTCGAGTGATCCTTGAGAAATTTTGCTATTTAAATCTTGTTGTGGGTTAATGCCAGCGTAAAGATTTCCACCCTCAATAGTTAGGTCTTGAGGGCTTTCAAAAGAAACTATTTTTAAGCGCCCTTTACTACCTTCATTTGTATATATATTACCCTCGGCATCGATTGTGATTTCAGTTTCACTTGAAGAGAAACGAATTTCACCCCCCTCAGATAATACTGGATAGCCAGAGTTTGTTACCAAGAGGCCAGTATCATTAATTTTTAATTCGCCGTTACGTGTATAGCGCTCGCCACTTCCTGTTTGCACAGTTAAAAAGCCATCTCCCTGCAGCGCTACATCTAATGGGTTTCCTGTTTGAACAATCGCTCCTGCGCTAAAATCATGAATGGTTGCCCAATCTTGCGTATAGGAGATAATTTGATCATTCCCAGAAAAGCCATTATCGCGTGCAACTGGCATTTTATATTCTTCGAATAACAAAGCCTCAGCTTTAAAACCAGTTGTATTTATATTGGCGATATTGTTCGCAACAACGTCCATCTGCCTTTGTAAGGCCATTTGACGTGATAATCCTATAATCTGCACATTTTCCATTGCGCTAAAACTCCCGTATCATTTGAGCCTTATTTGCTTCCCCAAGCATTAGGCTTGCTAAATGAATTGCATGATGCGTGCCAACTAAAAAAAGACAATTAAAACATGAAGTTACAATATGAAGAGGCATATTATTAATGGGTAACAATAGAAGGTAGGCAGTTTTTGCTAGGCAAAAATTTCCCAGCATAACTTGAAAAGTAACTATTCGTTAACCATCAGCGTTTTACTTATTGTTAAGATTTATATTTAGATTCTTTTATAAGAGGGTGCTGATAGATGGCAGAAGAAGATCAAGTTAAAGAAGAAGGCCTAGAAGAGGGCAGTGAGGCTAGTGAAGAACAGCCAGTTAAGAGTAAGAAGAAGCTGTTCATTTTTGCAGGTGCGGGTGTTCTTTTACTATTGATTGCTGCTGGGGCGGCATATTTCTTTTTGTTTGCTGGGGCAGATAAAGATGCAGATCCGATTGAGCAAGCGGAACCTGTATTCTTTTATAATATGGAAACTTTAACAGTTAACTTGGCAACAGGTGGTGAAGGAGTGCAAAAATTTCTTAAGATTTCTGTTTCTTTAGAACTTGAAAAAGAAAGTATGATGGAAATTATCACTCCAAGAATGGTTAGGGTTCAAGATGCGTTTCAGGTATATTTAAGAGAGTTGCGTCCAAGCGATCTTGAAGGATCTGCTGGCATATATAGGTTAAAGCAAGAATTGCTTAAGCGAGTGAATTTAGCAATTTATCCTGCAAAAGTTGATAATATATTGTTCAAAGAAATTCTGGTGCAATAATGGCTGATAATGAAGCAGATGAAATTTCTCAAGAATGGGATTTAGGTGATTTAGAGGAAGGCGCTAAGGGGTCTTCTTCTAGTGAAAATGATGAGAGCGCTGATTCTGGCGCTAGCGATGATGATATGGCGGCTGAATGGGCTGCAATGATTGAGGGTGGTGATAGCGAAGAAGAGGGCGGTAGTGCCACTGAGGATCGTGTGCTTGATCAAGATGAGATTGATAATTTGCTTGGGTTTGATCCCAATCTTAGCGATAGTGTTGAACTTTCTGGAGTTCAATCATTAATTAATTCAGCGTTAGTTTCTTATGAGCGTTTGCCAATGCTTGAAATTGTGTTTGATAGGCTTGTTCGCCTTGCAACTACATCCTTGAGGAACTTTACTTCTGATAATGTTGAAGTTTCACTTGATTCAATTACATCAGTTCGTTTTGGTGATTATCTTAATTCAATACCTTTGCCAGCTATTTTAAGTGTTATTAAAGCTGAAGAATGGGATAATTATGGTCTTTTGACAGTTGATTCTAGTCTTATATATTCAATGATTGATGTTTTGTTAGGCGGTCGTCGTGGCTCAAGCGTTGTTAGGGTTGAGGGGCGACCTTATACAACTATTGAAATGGCGCTCGCAAATCAGATGATTGAAGTGATTTTAGCGGATACCAAAAAGGCTTTTGAGCCATTAACCTCTATTACATTTAATGTTGAAAGACTTGAAACAAACCCAAGATTTGCTACCATTTCCCAACCTGCTAATGCTGCAATATTAATTGAACTTCGTATTGATATGGACGATCGGGGTGGAAAAATTGAAATCCTATTTCCATATGCAACAATAGAGCCAATTCGTGAGCAATTATTGCAAGCGTTTATGGGAGAAAAGTTTGGGCGAGATGTAACATGGGAGGGGCATTTAGCTAGTGAAGTATTTGCATCAGATACAAATATTGAAGCTGTTTTGCACGAGATGGATGTTCCTTTATCCAAGCTTATGAAACTGGCTGTTGGTGATAATTTTATGTTTGAACAATCGCCTAGTGACCCAATTAAATTACGCTGTGGGGACGTTGAATTGAGCGAGGGCGTTATGGGACATGTTGGAAATTATATTTCAATAAGAGTAACAAAACCGCTTAATCCTCCAAAAGTTACTATGGCGGTATTTGAAGCACTTGATGAGCAGATGGAGAATAAATGATGAGTGGAATTCCTTTAGGATTAATTATTGAAATAAGCGTTGCTATTTTATTAATGATGACAATAGGTTATTGTTTTGTTCTAAATAACAGATTGAAGAAATTACATGCAGATAAAAATGCCCTTAGAGAGATGGTTGCAGATTTAGTGCAGGCAACAAATCTAGCAAATAATGCTATTGTTAGCCTGAAGGATAATGCAACTGAAGCTGATATTATGCTTAGTTCTCGACTTGAAGACGCAGATAGATTTGCAAATGAATTAGCGCATCACGTAAACGCTGGTCAGACTGTTTTGCAACGTATTTCACAAATTACACAAGCCGCGTCACAAAAAAATACTTCCAATGGCCAAGTGCAAAATCGAAGTGCAAATGAAGCGCTAAAAAGATTGCGAGAATATCAGCTTCGTAAGGAGGAGGCGGCGGCATGAGATCCATTCGTTTGCTACCAATTGTAATGATGGCGGCATTTGCTTTATTATTGCTAAAAACGGTTGGGTTAATTACCCAAGGTAGTTATGTTTTAACTGGCACAGATTCTGCTTTTGCACAGCCAGTTGAGCTTAGTGATTCTGAGGTAACAGCCGCTGAAAAAGCATCGCAGAATTTATTTACTCGTCAAGCGCCAACGCCAATAAGTAGCTCACAAATTGATGCTGTTGTGGTAAGAGAAAACAAGGATGGGGATAAAATTGCAATTGGATCAATCGATGGGGTTAATAATACCGAAAGGGCTGTTCTTGAGCGGTTGAGTGAAAGAAGAGTGGAACTTGATTTGCTAAGCAATGAACTTGATATTCGTGTTGCGCTGATTGATGCGGCAGAGCAAAGGTTAGAGCAAAGAGTTGCTGGTCTTGAGGCATTAGAAGCACGAATTACAGCTTTAGTTGATGAAAGAAAAGCGCTTGATGATGCTCAATTTAAGGGACTGGTTTCAATGTATGAAACTATGAAACCTGGTGATGCGGCAGAAATTTTTGATGCGCTTAATATGGAGATTTTGTTAAAAGTTTCGCGCTCCATGAGTTCAAGAAAAATGGCTATAGTGCTAGCAAAAATGAGTAGAGAAAGGGCTATGGCTCTAACTCAGCGTCTAGCTGTTGTTGAAGTTGATCCGACGTTTGAAGCTCCAACTGATGATGTAGCTAATTTACCGCAAATTATTGGTCAATAACACTAGGTTTTGACTGGTTTTTTAAAAATGAATAGATGTTATATTTTTTCTCCATAGTAAGGTGGTGTTAAAGAGAAGTGGATATAATTAGTTTTGATTTGTCCGTTTCCTGATTGGCAGCCTAGAATGATCGCTTTGAATTATACCAATGAAAAATATTTTTTACATCAATTATGGCGTTTGCTACTTATTGGTATATTAGCTTTTTTTACTATTATGCAATTTTCTAGCTTTGTGGGTGTTGTACAAGCGCAATCATTGATGAATGCTAGCATTAAGGGTGAAAAAATAGATCAATTTGCCCGAGTTATCATTAGTTTTGATCAACGCTTTGACTTGCCAAATTATAATATGAGTTCAGAGAATGGAATTTTAACTATAGAATTTGATGATCCTGTAAATATTATTTTACCTGATTTGTCCGAAATTTTTCCAAATTTTATAATTGCCTCAAGAATTGATCCAGATAAGCGTGGAATTAGATTTGCGCTTAAAGATGAGTTTCGAGTTAATAAAGCTGAGGCGGGAGAGCAATTATTTATAGATATTTTACCAATTGGTTGGCAGGGCGCTAATCCCGGTTTGCCCGCTGAAATTGTTGAAAAACTCTCCTTGCGTACAAAAGAAGCCATTGCAATAGCTGAGCAAAAGCGAAAAGAAGAATATATTAAAGAAAATAAGCCAAAGGCCGTTGTGTATGTTGGCAGACATCCGACATTTATACGCCTGCTGATTGATTGGTCTATTGATGTTGAGGTTGATGGTGAATATGAATTTAAAGATCAACAGGGAAAGCTGAAATTTAACTGGCCAGTACCCATCGATCTTTATGCATTGCAAGTGGATTTGCCACCTGAAATTATTTCGGTAAGCAATGATGTTGATATAAAAGGATCAACAATATTATTAGAAGTTGAAAAGGGAGTGCTTCCTAGATTTTTTATTAATTCCAAAAAACAATATGTAATTGATATTGATCTCATAGAAACACAGGCTAAAGAAATAGATATTGCTTCATTACTTTTGGATGGTGTAGGTGGTGAAGATATTAAACTAGTAGGTGAAAACTCTGACAATATAAAATCCGAAAAAGCAGTTCAAATTGATGTTTCAAGCGGTGAGGGTATTGTAGTTGAGCCTGTAATTGAAAAAATTGGTTCAACAATTCGTATGACGTTTCCATTTGAAAATGAAACTGCTGCCGCAGTTTTTAAGCGTGGTGAAACATTGTGGATGGTTTTTGAAACTTTTTCATCGATTAAAGAGCCAACCAATTTAGAGGATTTCTCTTCTCTTAGCGATAGCTATAATGTGGTGAACGGTTCTGGTACTTCTATAGTTCGAATTGGGATGCCATCAGACAAACTCGCAACCCTTGGCTCAGAGGGTCGCTCTTGGGTTCTTTCGCTTGGTGATATTGTTTTGAAGCCCGGTGCGCAACTTAAATTGAATAAAAAACAAACGGGGCAGGGTCTGTTTGAAGTAGTTGTTGATATGGAGCGGGCGGCAAGTGTGCATCAAATCCGAGACCCTGAAGTTGGTGATGTGCTTGAAGTTGTAACGGCTTTTCCTCCCTCGCTTTCTCTTTCACGTCCCCTTTCTTTTGTCGAGTTTAATGCCTTAAGATCTGTTCATGGTTTAGTTATTCAGCCTTTACACGAGAATGTTTTACTTCGCTTAGAAGGCAAAAAAGCTATTATTAGTTCTAAGAAGGGGCTTATAGTTTCAACAGATCAATCTGCTAGAGTTAGTAATGTCGAGGATTTAGAAGGAGTTAGTCGTTCTGGGTTTATAGATTTAAATATTATGGTTGAAAAAAATCCAATAAGATTTTTATCACGTAGAAGTGGCTTAGCGCAATTAGCATCAGCTGCAGGGCAAGGTGAGAGAGCGCAAATGTTGTTGAATTTGAGCCAATTTCATTTAGCTAATGGTTATTCTTATGAGGCTATTGGAATTTTAGATATGGCTCAAAATGATTTAGCTTCAGCTAAGACCTCTGTTGCGATGCAGGTTACAAAAGCTGCCGCATTAACTCTTGCTAATAGAAGCGATCAAGCGTTGCAAATATTAAATGAAAATAGTGTTGCAAATGAAATGGACGCTATGATTTGGCGTGCTATTGCAAAACAAAAAATGGAAGATTTTTCTGGTTCACGGGAGGACGCTTTATTAGGTGAAACAGTTATAATGAATTATCCAACTTGGGTAAAAAATCAGTTTTTCTTATCAGCGACAATGGCTGCGATTGAACATGGCGATATTATTTTGGCTATTCGCTATTTATCTCAAATAGAAAGCGCTGGTTTTAGCGAAGAAAATTTGGGAAAATATATAATATTATCGGGTCGCATTGATGAAGCGCAAGAACGTTTTGATGAGGCTTTGGATACTTATGGGCAAATTCTTTCTAGCGACAACCGACCCTCTCGTGCTGAGGCGGTATATCGTACCTTGATGTTATTGCGTAAGATGGGGCGGTTAAATTCTGTGCAAGCGTCTGAAACTTTAGCTATCGAAACATTGATTTGGCGTGGTGATAGATTAGAAGCAAAAATGTTAACCCTGTTAGCAAAATTGCAATTTGAAACGGGTGCTTATCGTGAAGCTTTTGAAAATGTGCGTCAGTTTTCTAAGTTCCAAATAGCAAGTGAAGGTGCCGATGAGTTATTTGATTTGGCGCAACTTGAATTTTCTGAATTATTCCTTGATGGGAAAGCTGAAACCCTTGAGCCAATTAAGGCGCTTAGCTTGTATTATGATTATCGTTATTTAACGCCAGCAGGTGCTAAGGGTGATCAGATGATACGTAACCTTGCTCGACGTTTGGTTAAAGTTGATCTTTTGGAGCAGGCGGCGCAATTATTGCAATATCAGGTAGATGAAAGGCTTGAGGGCGTTGCAAAGGCGCAAATTGCAGCTGATTTGGCGGTGATATATTTAGCTGATAAGTCACCTGAAAAAGCAATAAAATTATTAAATTCTACTAGGCTTGCTGGAATTCCAGCAAGTTTGGAGCGCCAAAGAAGAGTTCTTGAGGGAAGAGCGCTTATTGATGTTGGGCGTGAAGATTTGGCGCTTGATATATTATCAAAAGTAAATGGAAAAGATGCAGATCTGCTCAAAATTGATGCTCAATGGCAGGCTAAGCGTTATTCTGAGGCTGGAGAGATTATCGAGCAATTATATATATGGGAACTTGAACAGGGTAATCTTTCAAAGCTTGCGAGAGATAATATAATAAAGGCTGCCGTTGGTTATGTGCTAAGCAATGATATTATCGGATTAAGCCGTCTTAGGCTTAAATATGAAGAGGAAATGGCAACAACGCCTGAATGGCCGTTATTTAGTTTTGTTTCAAGTGAAATAAATTCCACAAGTGTGCAATTTTCAAAGCTAGCTAAAGAAATTGCTAATCTGGATTCAATGAATGCGTTCCTATTGGCTTATAGGCAAAATTATGGCTCTGAGGGGGCTCTTACACCTAGTAATAGGTGAGGTTTATATATCCTCACTATTATTTTGCTTTTTCTCTTGCCGTCCCCAGCACCCCCGTCTCTTTTATGCTTGCCGCCTTTGGTCGCTTTGCTCTCGTCCCCGGCCACCTCCGCCTCTTTTATGCTTGCCGCCTTTGGTCGCTTTGCTCTCGTCCCCGGCACCCCCGCCGTTATTCTTTTCCAACGCTTACATCACTGGCTGGTTAACCCAAATTTTTCTGTACTGATAGGTTCGTAATAAAATTCAGTGCATTAGCTAATTATCATTATTCCTAATCTTAGGGCGACAAATAGTACCAATATTGCAGTTAATAGGGCTACGATTTTAGCTGGAATGAATTTGATGGTCAGGAAATTGCCAATTTGCCCACCTATTAAAACTAGAAGGGGCAAATACCAATAATCTAGAATGGCATTACCTATTTCGCTCTTTTGTAATTGTCCAATTAATCCTGAAATTGAATTTGCAAGAATGAATAATGAAGCGGTGGTGGCTATTTGCTTTGGTGAGCCAGCACGAAAATAATATAATATTGGGGCAAGGAAAATGCCTCCGCCAATTCCAACTATGCCCGATAAAAATCCTAAAATTGAGCCAATGATTGCTCCTAGCCAAAGCGGAAGAACCTTATAGGGTTTTGGATTGTTATCATAGCTCTGGTAGCTAAAGAGCATTCGTAATCCTGTTATAAATAAGGTTACGAATAAGATTATTATAAATATTTGCTCTTCTATTTCTAATCTTCCCCCAAGAAAGGCAAAAGGAACAGATGCTATTGTTGGGGGTAATAAAAGCCGCCAATTAACATAACCAGCACGTAAATAATGAAAACTATTGCCTGATACAACAATAATATTACAAATTAATGCTATGCTTGGTATTAAGATGAAGGGGGCATTAAATAAGATTAGAAGCGCAAGATAAGACGAGCCACCGCCAAAGCCAACGCTTGAATAAAATATTGCAACAATAGTAAATAAAGCGCCAAGCAGCATTATATATCTGTTCCCTTATACTATTATCATCTCAAATCTAAATTGAATTTCTTTGTAGTTAAAGGATAAATATCAATTAGCTCTCCTAGCTCAAAGTCAGCTTTATCTGGTGCAAATGAAGCCCAACAATTTGCCTCTAAAAGTGGATGAATTTTGAAGGATTGCTGCCCTTTTAATATTTTTAATTCTAGTTGCCCATGATTATTTACTGAGGCAAAAGCCTTGCAAAAAAAGCGAAATGGTTTTTTCTTTGAAAGTGGAGTTAAAAGTTTTGCTTTTATTGCTTGTTCTGGTGCTAGCCCTTGTAAATGAGTAAGCAATGGCACAACAAAGAACCGCAAGCCAACGGCTGCTGATATGGGGTTTCCTGGTAGCCCGAAATAGTGTGTGCCATTAGGAAGTTTAGCATATAGAATTGGTTTTCCTGGGCGAATATAGACCTTATGAAAGAGAATTTTTGCGCCAAGATTTCTTAAGCTATCTGGTATGAAATCATGCTTGCCCATAGAAACAGCACCAGTTGAAATTATAATATCATTGTCTAAAAGTGCTTGGCTTATTTTATCTTCAAATATTTCAGGGTCGTCAAATATTGTGCCGCCATAAGTTGGAGATAGGCTCATTTCGTTTAGGGCAGAAATTAAATAGGGGCTATTTGAATTACGAATTTGCCCCGGTAAAAGCTTGGTATTTGCATCATCAATAATTTCTTTTCCAGTGCTAAAAACTATTATTTTTGGCTTATTTGCAACGCTGATATTACTCTCGCCAATAGTTGCTAATGCCATTATATGAGAAGAGCTTATGTTTGTGCCAGATCCTATAACAAGCTCATTTGGCTTAAAATCTTCACCCGCATCACGAATATTATTATGGATTTCTATAGGGCTAGAAAATGCAGCAAATCCATCGCTTACGCTAATATCTTCAATTTTTACTACAGCATCATAATTTTGTGGCACTGGGGCACCAGTCATTATTTCCCAAGCTCCCTTTGTGCCTTTAGATGGGTTGTCGCCTGCAACGGTGCTACCCATAATTTTTAATTTTATGGGGTTTTGTTTTGATGCATTGGCAATGTTAGCGCTTTTAATGGCAAGCCGTCCATTGCTGAATTGGCAAATGGCGGAACAAAGCTGTTGCAATAGGTATCTTTGGCGCAGACATGATCTAGAGATTGATTTATTGCAATAGTTTTGCTTGGTAGTTTTTTGTTATTAAGCAATATTTCTAATGCTTTTTCGTAAGAGATCATGGTTTACTCTTTTGTCTTTGTGGTGTGCATATTTTTTTTGTTCTGCAAATGATCGAGCGCATGAGGAAGAATAGTTTTTAATGTTTCAATGCCGTCTTTCACAGCGCCAGTGCTACCGGGTAAGGAAATGACTAGCGTGTTATTTATATTTAGCGCTATTGATCGACTTAGCCATGAAGAAGGCACGTGTTTTGCGCCTGAGCTACGAAGTAATTCGCCTATTCCAGGTATTTCAATATGGGGGAATTTTTTTATGGTTTGTGGTGTAATATCGCGTGATGCTAGCCCTGTGCCACCAGTTATTATTACCATTTCAACAGTGCCAGTAAGCTCGCTTAGCTTCTTCTCTAGCTCGTTGCCTTCATCAGGTAAAATTGTGTGGTCTGATATTTTTGCACCTAAAAACTCTAATTCTTGCTTTAGTATTTTACCTGATATATCCTCATATTCACCTCTATAAGCACGATCGCTCATGGTGATTACAGCAGCAACTCTATTATCAAGTGGGCGCTTAGATTCTGTTGGCAGTAATTGCTGCAAACCCTGTGGAATACCTTTTGGATGTACCCAAACCCCCTTTTTACCACCCTCTTTTATCAAGAGGCGAATTTCAAGAATTTCTAGTGCTGGCTCTACTGGTTTGGTAAGATCATAAAGCGTTAGAAGGGCTGCATTAACACCAGCTAGTGCTTCCATCTCAACGCCAGTTTTAGCAGTGGTTGCAACAATGCAATAGGCTATAATATTATAGTTTTTTTCATCTAATTCTAAGTAGATTGCAATATGATCTAATAATAGCGGGTGGCACATGGGCATTAGTTGGGAAGCGTTTTTTGCGCCCTGCACTCCAGCAATTTCGGCAAGCTTAAGCACATCACCTTTGGGCAATGTTTCATTTTTTATATGCTCAAAACCGATTTTACCAACATGAATAGATCCCATGCTTATTGCTCGCCTAAATGTTGGGCTTTTGCGAGTAATATCAGCCATGTGATATTTGCTATTGTTAAAAAATTCGCTGATATCTTGTTTCATTTAGCCTCCGATTGATGCAAGGTTAGGGGTTATTCCTGTATCCCCTAATGCCAAGAAATGTGAAGAACATTTGAAAGCTAATTGAGAAGAAATAAGTTTGATTAATAGATGTTTTTGCTCATCGCTTTGTAATAGATGGCGTAAAGAAACTCCTTGACTACCAAATAGGCATAGGCGCAAATCACCATTTGAGGTGATGCGTAATCGATTACAGCTTTTACAAAAATCTTTAGAATAAGGTGAGATAATTCCGACAGAGCCTTGATAATCTTTGTGAATATATTCTTGCGCAGGGCCTGCGTTAAAATTACGCTTTCTTAAAGTCCAGCCAGTTTTTATTAGCTCATCACTAATGGTAATTGCGCTAGTATGATATTTTTGGAAATATTGCTGATTGTCTCCTGTCTGCATTAATTCAATAAAACGAATGGAGATAGGTGATGATTTTGCCCATGATAAATAATCGTTCACTTCACCATCGTTCACTCCCTTGAGCAATACAACATTAATTTTAACTTTTTCAAAGCCAACATTTATTGCCGCATCTATTCCTTTAAGAATTTCGCTTAAACGATCATGACCAGTTATTTGAAAAAACCGTTCTTTATTTAGGCTATCAATAGAAATATTGATGTTATCTATTCCTGCATTGCGCCATATTTTTGCATTTTGAGCTAAGCGATATCCATTAGTAGTAAAAGCTGTTGTGGAGATTGAGGAATGGCTTGAAATAAGTTGCGCAATTTTTGTAAAATCTTTTCTAACAGTAGGCTCGCCGCCTGTTATGCGGATTTTATTTGTGCCCAGTTCTGCAAAAACATTTACTAGTCTTTTAATCTCATCAATGCTTAAAAAATCTGCCTTTTTGCAACCCTGATAACCATTGGGCAAACAATAATCGCACCGAAAATTACAAACATCTGTTATTGATAGACGAAGATAGGGGAAAGAGCGCCCAAAACCATCTGTTAGCCCTTTTGAGCCCGAGCTATTATCTATATTATCCATATAAACTCCTTTCCAAATATGGGAGATTGCGTCGTTTCCGATACGGGAGTAGTCCCTCACAACCCCGGCTTAAAAACCATATCCATATAGAAATTAAGGACTTAGGATAGATAAGCTTAAGAGTGATCTAACTAGATCATAAAAGAATAGCAGGAGGTTTGACGTAGGTCAATTTTACTATTATTTATGCAACTTATGAACGGTACTAATATAATGAAATTTTTAGCAATATTTATTATCAGTATAATAATTGGCATGTCCAATTTGGCTAAAGCTCAAAGCCAACCCTCATTTTCTCTTCCAATCGACTGCACGCTTAATGTTGATTGTTTTATACAAAATTACGTTGATATTGATCCTAGAGAAAATGTGCGTGATTATAGATGCAATAAAGCATCATATGATGGGCATAAGGGGACAGATTTTCGCCTTTTTTCTACTCTCTCAACCCAAAAGGGAGTTAGGGTTCTTGCGGCTGCCTCTGGCATTGTTAAAGCTACTCGTGATGGCATGGTTGATAGGTTGGCAATAGACATAAATAATCCGTCAATTAAAGGTCGTGAGTGTGGCAATGGCGTTGTTATTGATCATGGCAATGGTTGGGAAATACAATATTGTCACATGAAAGAGGGCAGTGTTATTGCTAAAGAAGGAACGCTGGTTAAGCGAGGTGAGACAATAGGGCAAATTGGGTATTCTGGTCTGGCGCAATTTGCGCAGCTTCATATTACAGTGCGCCAAAGTGGTAAAATTATAGATCCATTTACTGGAAATGATAATTCTAATTCTTCATGTTCTTTAGCTCCAAATACTAGTAGCGGATTATGGGATAAAGCACTAAGAAAAGAACTTACCTACATAAGAGGTCAATTAATTGAAAGCGGGTTTTCAACTGCAATAGTTAGTGCTTCTAGTCTTGAAAGGGGCGAAGTTCCGCAGATCCCTTCTACAATATCTGCACCAGCCATTGTTTTTTATGCTAGATTTATCAACCTTGAACGGGGTGATAAAATTAGCTTTGAAATTATTGGGCCAATGGGTGAATTGATAGAAAACATTACTGACCCACTAGAGCGCAGTAAGGCGCATTATGTTGCTTATTCAGGAAAAAAGAGACCACAAAACGGTTGGCGGGCAGGGAGCTATAATGGGAAAGTGAAACTATTGCGCAAGGGCGAAACCATTATCATGCAAGAACAGGTGATTGAGATAGAATAAATATTGCTTTTTAAAAATACTCTTTAATATAGTATTTTGTTATTGCAAAAAACTAATCCCCCTACATAATTCTGAGCCTATCATAATGCTCAAATAAACGAGCAGGAGATGTGCGGATGGCTGAGGAAACAGCAAATCTGAAATTGCCATATATTTGGGCTGGGCAAGCGCTAAAGCATATAACGCATAATGAAGCATTGTTAAGGCTTGATGCTATTGTTCAGCCTAGTGTAATCGATCGTGATTTAACAGCGCCGCCTGCCTCGCCCTTAGATGGTGATCGTTATATTATTGCTAGCGGTGCCACAGGAAGTTGGTCTGGTAAAGATGCTCAAATTGCAGCTTTTCAAGATAATGCGTGGGCGTTTTATCTTCCATTTGAAGGCTGGCTCTGCTGGATTGCGGATGAAAATACTCTTTTGGCCTTTAATGGTTCAACTTGGTCTGCGGTTTCATCAGGCTTAGCATTTGGTGGCACTTCAAATATTATCAATAGTTCGGCAAACGGAGCAGCAACAAAATTTGAACTGCTAGAAGAAGAAATTACACTTATTGGCGCTAGTGTTGATAGCGCAATTCTTATTCCTAACCGTGCAATAGTATTTGCTGTTAGCACAAGAACCACACAAGCCATTAGCGGAGCAAGCTCTTATGATTGTGGGATTGTTGGCGAATTAAATAAATATGGTGGCTCGCTAAATATTGCTCTTAATAGCGTCAATTCTGGCGTTATTAGCCCAGCGCCTTTTTACAATGATACGCCAATTAAATTAAGCGCCAATGGCGCAAACTTTACTGGTGGCAAAGTGCGTTTGGCAATCCATTATATGACATGCACCACCTCAACATCTTAATTAAAAAGGAAAATAAATATGACTGATCGTTATAAAAATACAAGCACAGGACTTAGCTCTCCTGCATTAGATGCGTTTGCAATTACACCAAATGATGCAACGGATATTTTAGAGGTTACTCGGGCGCTTTATGTCGGGGGGAGTGGCGATATTACTCTGGTTACTAAGGGTGGAACTCAGGTTACTTTTGTTGGAATATCAGCTGGCGCATTTTTGCCAATCCGTGCTTCACGAGTGCTGGCAACAGGCACAAGTTCTACTAATATTGTGGGCTTGATATAATGCTGGGAATAAATCTTTCTCAAACAAGGATTGTTTCACAAAATGCTGTTTCGTGGTGGAAATCTGGTGATTTCTCTGACAATCTTTTTTCAGGTGCTGATGATTTTATCTTAGATTTTGCTAGTGATAGATACGTTAAAGGTGGAGTTGAGATTGCTAATCCCATTTCTAGCGCCCATTCTGGTGATATTTTGGCAGTTAATTCTAGTGGTTTGTATGAAACCTTTGCATCTAATGTTTCACCTATAACTGATTTAGGCCTATTGGTTCAGCCTACTAGAACTAACTTATTCTTAAATTCTAACGCACCATCGAGCCAAACTGTAACTGTTGTAAATGGTACGCAATATAGCGTTAGTGTGGTTGGGGTTGGCTCGATTGTGTTGACTGGAGCAGGAACTGGAACAGTTACTTCGTCAAATGATATTACATTTATTGCATCGGGGACATCTTTAACTCTTACGGTATCTGGTTCATTAGATTATTGCAATGTTGAAGCTGGAGCTTTTGCTACTTCTCCGATTGTCACTGCTAGCTTACCTGTAACTAGGAACGAAAATTTTGAAGCCATATTAGGTTTGACAATGAATATCGGCATTGAGTTTGGGATGGTAGTTGAAGTCCTAGATATTTTTGCTAATTGGAAAAGGCTTGTTGGTTCTAATGATGGTTCAGGAAATAATCGTATTATGTGTCTAACAAATAGTACGCAACAATTAGAAGCTCGAACTACTGCTTCAGGATCTACTACTTCTAATTTAACACTAACTCCTTTGATAAGCGGTTTGACCCATCTTGTTGGTGGTGTAACA
>JAJRPR010000044.1 GCA_024280655.1 Alphaproteobacteria bacterium
TATTTGAGCATTGCTGATGCTAGGGCTTCATTATGAGCGGTTGTTTTGATGCACAATACTTCTTTGATGTTGATTTAATTTCCTAACTGACTAGCAAGTTCTCTTCGTGCTTTTTTAAAGCCGTTATCGTCATTAAGAAAACTTGCAACCATGAAAGAGGAATAGCAATAAACATGGGGCGCATCACTAACCGCCTATTGATGCAAGGTTAGGGGTAATTCCTGTGTCGCCCAGTGCCAAGAAATGCGTAGAGCACTTAAAGGTTAACTGGTCTGAAACGAGTTTAATTAAAAGCGGTTTTTGCTCTTTGCTTTGCAATAGATGACGTAAAGAAATGCCTTGATTGCCAAATAGGCATAGGCGTAAATCTCCCTTTGAAGTGATGCGTAAACGATTGCAACTTTTGCAAAAATCTTTGGAGTAGGGGGCAATGAAGCCTATTGATCCTTGATAATCGGGGTGGATATATTCTTTTGCAGGTCCGGCATTTTCATCTCGCTTTTTTAATGTCCAGCCGTCATTTTTTAACCTATCACTAATGATTGATGCGGATAGGTGGTATTTTTTGAAATAATCAAGATTATCCCCTGTTTGCATTAGTTCAATGAACCTAATGGAAATGGGAGTGTTTTTTGCCCATGAAAGATAATCCTCTATTTCGCTATCATTAACGCCTTTAAGCAACACGCTATTTATTTTAACTTTATCAAAGCCAACTTCTAACGCTTTATCAACTCCTCTTAACACTTCGCTGAGGCGATCATGGCCTGTTATTTGAAAAAACCGCTCATTATTCAAACTGTCTATGCTAATATTAATATTGTTTAGGCCTGCCTCAAACCATTGTTTTGCGTATTTTTCTAGGCGATAACCATTGGTGGTAAATGCTGTTTTTTTGATTGCTGAATGGCTTGAAACTAGTTGTGCGATTTGTGTGAAATCTTTACGCACAGTTGGTTCGCCGCCAGTCAGACGTATTTTATTTGTGCCCAATTCAGCAAAAGCATTTATCAGGTTTTTAATTTCGTCAATGCGCAAAAAAGCAGGGTTTTGCAGCCCTGATAACCATTGGGCAAGCAATAATTACAGCGAAAATTGCAAACATCAGTGATAGATAATCTTAGATAGGGAAATGATCGTCCAAAATTATCGGTTGCGATCTTTGCTTTTGCACTACTTGAATCAGTACCAATCGAGTCAGCACTTTCAATAGAATCACCCATTAAAAAACTCCTTTCCAAACACGGGAGATTGTGGCTTTTCAGCTAAGGATTATTCCCTCACAACCCCGGCTCAGCAACCATATTTTTAAGAAAAAACTTAGGTTAGATGAGCTTTAGAGTAAGTGCATCACAACACACTATGAGAATATAATGATTGAGTTGGATCAATTTTGCAAATTACTTTGATGTTTTTTACGTTTTGGTGGGGTTTTCAAACCTAGTAACATCATCTGAGAGGCAATAGCCAATGCCGTGAATTGTTTTGATGAAGCGGGGTTGATTAGGGTCGGGTTCAATTTTTTTACGCAAGCGCATAATATGAACATCAATAGTTCTATCGCCCACAATAGAGTTAAATCCTCGTGCGCCATCTAACAGTTGATCTCGACTAAGAACCATACGTGGTTGCTCCACTAAAACCCGTAATAAATCAAACTCCATAGAGGTTAGGTTAGCATCCTTGCCATTATCGAAATGAGTTAGAGTGCGCTCGCTTAGGTTCATAACCCAATGACCAAATTGCAATAGAGATTGTTCTGATTGAATAGTCTTTTTTGCTAGTCCTTCAAGTTTTGAACGCCGAAGAACCGAGCGGATACGTGCTACAAATTCTCTTGGTTCAAACGGCTTGGTAACATAATCGTCTGCGCCAAATTCAAGACCAAAAATTCTATCAAACGATTCATCACGTGCGCTTAAAACAATGATTGGTAAATTTGAGGTGCGCCGAATCTCTTGAGTTAATTCAAAGCCATTTGCATCAGGCAGACCGACATCAAGCACACAAAGATCAATTTTTTGTTTGTCTAAAACTTGCTTCATTTCTCGCCCAGTACCAACGCAAGTGGTGGTAAAACCTTGCTTTTCTAGGTAGCGTTTTAGAAATGAAGTAATTTGAGAATCATCATCAACAACGAGAATATGTTCGCTCATACTTGCTAGTTCCCACTTTAGTTTTTACAGTTACAATAAAATAATGTCATAATGTAATAGATTAGGTCAAATAGTATTATGGATAAAAACATAAAACCTCAAGCCATGCCATTGCGTTTAATCATGTCGGGCGTTGTAGCAAGTTTTCTAATTATTTCTACGGTGCTTGGTGGTGTTTTTCTCGGTACGCAAACCCAGCAGCGTTTTCATGATGTTGATCAAAGTTGGCAAATCTATTCAAATGAAGCTGAAAAACGTGGGGAATTATTAAACCGTATTTGGGCGCATTTGGGTTATGGTGGCATTATTCATAATTTTAAGAATTATGTTTTGCGTCAAGATCAAGAATATCTTAGTGCTTTAGAGGAGCAGTTTGCTGATTTTACTAAAACAATAGCGGAATATCGCCAAAGTAACCCGAGCCCACTTGAACTTAAAAATCTTGCAATTATTGAAACCACGATTTTGATATATATGGGGAAACTTCCGATTGCTAAGCGAGCGGCAGTAGAAAACTGGGTACCACAAAAAACTGATAGATTAGTAAAAGTTGATGATGCAAGTGCTTTAGAGGCTTTGGCTGAACTTGATAAAGCATGGCGAGATAAACGTCATGAAACAACCGCAACTATTGCTAAGGCCGTTGATGAAGGCGATAAATTGGTCATTGTAGGTTTTCGTTTTATGGCGGCTTTATTAATTGTGTCTTTGGCGCTGTTCGCTCTGTTTTATTTACTGCAAATGGAGTTACGTAAAACTATTGGCAAACTTTCAAAAGAATTGAGTGAAAGAGAAATTGCTCAACAAATAGCCAGAAAATTTCACCGTGCAGTTGAGCAAAGCCCCGTAACAATTATTATTACTGATACTGATAGGGAAATTGAATATGTGAATAAAAAATTCAGTAATTTAACTGGGTATTCTTCAAAAGAAGTGATTGGTAAGACACCTTCATTTTTGCAATCAGGGGAAACTGCTAGAGCGGAATATCTTGATTTGAATGAGCAAATAAAGCGTGGCGAAGTATGGCGGGGGGTGTTTCATAATAAAAAGAAAAATGGTGATTTATACTGGGCTAAGACTTCGATTCTGCCATTGCGTGAAGATGATGGAGAAATAACTCATTATATTGGTTTGGGGGAAGATATAACAGAAACACGAGAAGCTCAAGATCAGATGTTACGAGTGCAAAAAATGGAGGCTGTTGGCCTTTTAGCTAGTGGTGTAGCGCATGATTTTAATAATGTGCTGACTATTATTTTAGGCAATGTGTTTTTAGCTCGTCAAGATGCATCAGAAGATTCAGAACTTGCGCATGAGCTTGAGCAAATTGAAATTGCTACTAAACGCGCACGTAATATGGTTGGTCAGATTTTAACCTTTGCACGCCGTCAACCAGGTGAAGCGCTTTCGATGCGAGTAGGGGAGGCTATAAAAGAAGTATCAAGATTGATGCGTGCTTCTATCTCGCCAAACATTGAAATTATCCGTGATATTAAAAATGCAGACCTATCGGTGCTGGCAGACCCAACTCGCTTACATCAGGTTATTATGAATCTTTGCTCAAACGCAGCGGAAGCGATTGGCGCTAATGAGGGTAAAATTATCATTTCGGCTTTTCTTTCATCAAAGAAAATAAATGGAAAAAGTCAAATATCTATTCTTGTACAAGATAATGGACCCGGAATTCCAAAACATTTACAGCAAAAGATTTTTGACCCGTTTTTTACAACTAAACAATTAGGCAAGGGGACAGGGCTTGGGCTTTCTGTGGTTGCTAGTTTGGTTCATCAAATGAATGGTCAAGTGACAATAGAAAAATCTGATTCTAGCGGTTCTATATTCAAAATTCTTTTGCCAGAAGAAAAATTACAACAGAGTAAGGTTAGGGCAGATGATTTATTAGCAACTGGTTCTGGGCGTATTTTACTTATTGATGATCAGCAAGAAGTAGTAGATATTTGCAAAAAAATCTTACTTAAAATGAATTATGAAGTTGATGATTATTCTGACCCTAAAAAGGCGATAGAGGCTTTTAAGAAAAGTCCAAATGATTATGATTTAGTAATGACAGATTTTGTTATGCCAAACTTAAGCGGTGCGCAAATATGTCAATCTGTTAGAGAATTAACCGATTGCCCGATAATTATTTATACTGCATATCAACCAGATGCGGTTGAGCTCAATAAGTTTTCTCCAATAAAAGTGCTGGAAAAACCAGCCGATCCGCAGGCAATTTCTCGTGTTTTGCAAAGTTTGCTTGGTGATGCTTAAGCGCCTGCGCGGCGAGAGTTGAAGCGTCTTTTTTGTCATGTTGAGCGTAGCCGAAACATCTAAGACTCTTCGCTTTCGCTCAGAGTGACAAATGAGGTTTTAGGGTGACGGCTGGAGACACAGCTTTAGGCATAATACAAAGCGTCATGCAGTTTGTGCCCTAATAAGAAACACATATAAATGGCGCGAACCGCCACAAGAAAAATATACTGAATAGAAAAAGAATAAACGGCGGGGGTGTCGGGGTCGAGAGCAGAGCGACCAACGGCGACAGGCATAAAAGAAAGCGACACATAAAGTTACATTTCGTTACATTTCTTCATAATTCATAACAGGGAGTGAAATATCAGCTTCACATTGCCCAATTAGGTTACGAATCAGGAAAAGCAAATATTTGGCATAATGTGTCAGGTGGCACGTCAAGGTTTGTTTGTTTTTTCACTTATTTGGCCAAAAGGGGATGCCGCATGATAAAATTTCCGAAAATTATAAATTATAAAAGCTCTGCTGTTGCTATTGTGGCATCGGCTTTAGCTTTTTCCTCGATGGGTTTATATGCAACCCAAGCTGAGGAATATGGCTCAATCACGCCGATTGAAGTCAAACAAGAACTAGCAGATCTTGGCAAACGATTATTCTATGATAATCGCTTATCAGGAGATACTGGGTTGGCGTGCGCTAGTTGCCACCAGCCAGATAAAGCCTTCACCGATGGGCAGGCACTATCAGATGCTTATGCTGATACTAAACACTTCAGAAATGTGCCAACGCTTGCAAATGTTGGCTTTAAGGCTTCGTGGTTTCATGATGGTCGTGTGGGCACAAACCTAAATGATGTAACTCGTGAATCAATTACCGAAACATATTTCATGAATATGGATATGCGCATTATGCAAGAACGCTTAAAGCAAGATCCAATTTATGTTGATTTGTTTAAGAAAGCTGGCAAAGGTGAAGTATCAAATGGTGGTGTTCGCTCTGCCATTCAAGAGTTCCTCAAATCTATTACCTCAAGCGGTGCGCCGTTTGATAGCGATGATCTTTCAGAATCTGCAACAGCTGGTTTTGATTTATTCGTAGGAAAAGCTGGCTGTGTTGCTTGTCACTCAGGCAATCGTTTTTCTGATGATAAGCCACATAATACTGGTGTAGCTGACAATCCTGATATTTGGGCAGATCCAGATCGCCATGTAACATTTATCACTTTTGGCAAGTTTCAGGGCATAGAGAACTATATGAATTTACGCCAAGATCCGGGTGCTTATATTCGTGATCATAAAGTAGAGAATATAGGTACATTTATGACACCAACTTTACGTGAGCTTACCTATAGTGCACCATATATGCACAATGGGATTATTGCTACTTTAGAAGAAGTGATAGAGTTCTACAATGCTGGCGGCGGTGATGTTGCCAATAAATCTTCATTGTTAAAGCCACTTGATTTAAGTGATAAGGAAAAAGCCGACTTGGTTGAATTCCTTAAATCGCTATCAGGAGATAGCTTTGATGTCCCTGCCTATAATCCCGGTGATTTTGATACTGAATATACAGTGATCGCCGATTGGCTTAACCAGAAAAATTGAGGAGAGGTTGATTATGTTAAAAATTAGAAAATTCTCTAGCCTCACAGCAGTTGCACTTATTACAACTTCGCTTTTAGCACCCATTGGTGTTATGGCAGGGGAGCGTCCATCAATGCTTGCTCCTTTAGGCGATCCGCCAAATCCTGCAGATAATCGAACAACTCCTGAAAAGGTTGAGTTGGGTAAAATGCTGTTTTTTGATGGTCGCCTGTCAGGTAATGGCGCAATGCCCTGTGCGGCGTGTCATCTTCCAGATGAAGGGTGGGATTTCCCAGACAAAATATCAATGGGTTATCCAGGTACTGTTCACTGGCGTAATTCACAAACCATTATCAATTCAGCTTATTATAACAAGTTGTTTTGGGCTGGATCGTCAGGTTCGCTTGAAGGTCAGGCTCGCTCTGCCGCACGTGGTGGTGTTGCAGGAAATGGTGAAGATGATGGCTTAGAAGCAAGGCTTGCCTTTGTGCCTGAATATGTCACACGCTTTAATGAAGTGTTTGGTGATACGTGGCCAAATGTTCGCAATGCTTATCGAGCAGTCGCTGCATTTCAGCGCACTTTAGTTCAAACAGATACTCCGTTTGATAATTATATGCGTGGTGATGATAATGCACTAAACAAAACAGAAAAAGCTGGTCTTGATCTGTTTGTTGGTAAAGCAAATTGTGCCTCTTGCCACTCAGGTGCGCTTTTAACCAACCAAAAATACTATAATCTTGGTGTGCCAACTTATGATGGCTGGCAAACAGATGCTTTAGCACAAATCACTTATAGGTTTGAGATATTTGCCAAAGGTGTAAGTGAGGATAAATATCGCACTTATAAAGAAGATCCGGGGTTATATTTTAGAACCAAAGAAGAAGCTGATTTGGGTAAGTTCCGTGTGCCTTCATTGCGTTATACAAAATATACCGCACCATATATGCACAATGGAATGATAGAAACATTAGAAGATGTCATCGAGTTTTATAATAAAGGTGGTTCAACTAATGATTTTTCAGCAAGCAAAACTGATATGATTGCTCCATTAGATTTGAGCAAAAAAGAAAAGGCTAATCTATTAGCGTTTTTGAACTCTCTTTCAGGTGAGCGTATCACAATGGATTATCCAGATCTTCCACCAACTGAGCCACTACCGGCTCCAGTAAATTAACGGCAGGAGAAAAATAATGACCATAAATAAAGGTCTAATAGAGGCTATTAACGGTCCTGCTGATATTCGCAAGACCAGTAAAAAATGTGTAGTTAATCGGCGCACGTTCCTTTTGACTTCAGGAATTGCCACAGCGACGGTTATGGTTGCAATGCATACAAGCGAAGGATTAGCAAAAGTCCCAGCTCTTGTTGCAACCTATCCAAGAAAGCTGATTGGTAAACTTTCTGAGTTAAAGGTAGATGAGCCGCTTGACTTCTATTATCCAGATGAAGGCGCATATTCAGATTCAATGATTGTTAAGCTCGGCAAACAGGCGGGCGGCGGCATTGGGCCTGATAAAGATGTGGTTGCCTTCAACTATATCTGCACTCATCAGGGTGGTCCATTGCATGGCACTTATAAGCCAGATGATAAGGCGCTTGGTCCTTGTCCACTGCATTTGACTACTTTTGATCTCACTCGGCACGGAATGTTTATTTCTGGTCAGGCTTACCAAAGCCTACCGCAAGTTCTTCTTGAGCTTGAAGGAGATGATATTTATGCCGTCGGTATGTTTGGCCTAATTTATGGCCGTTATGATAATTTGAAAGGTTGAGGGTGACATCATGGGAACTCCGTATTATATTCCTGAAACCAATATTCCATTACCTCCAGTAAATGCGGATATTATTACTACAGCTTGCGATTATTGCATTGTCGCTTGTGGTTACAAAGTCTATCGCTGGCCTCTTAAGGGCGGCGCACAAGGTGGGCCAAACGCTGATGAAAACGCCTTTGGTGTTGATTTTCCGGTTGATCCATTAGGTGCTTGGGTTGCGCCAAACCAATATAATGTTGTGTCGCACAATAATGAGCCACACCATATTATTGTTGTTCCTGATAAGGATACTAGCGTTGTTAATACAAATGGTGACAGCTCTGTTCGTGGTGGAGCGATTGCGCAAAAGGTCTATAATCCGCAGACCCCAACACGTGATCGACTAAAATCTCCAATGATACGTATGTTTGGCACTTTAATGCCTGTAAGTTGGGATTTTGCGCTTGATATTGCAGCCGAAGTTGGCAGCCACGTTATCAAAAAACATGGCGCTAATGCCTATGCTATGAAAATGTTCTCTTATGGATTTATGGAAAATACCTATGCAGTTTCAAAATTTGCTCTAAGGCATATTTCAACTGCTAACTTTACCTTCCATGATACTCCTAGTGATGTTACTTCAACTCCGGGTTTTAGAGATGCAGGCTTTGATAATTTTGGGCCCTCATATCAAGATTGGCATGATGCTGATACTTTGATGATTTGCGGTACTGATCCGTATGAAACTAAGACTATATTGTTTACTCAGTGGATTATGCCTGCAATTCAAAATGGTCAAAAAACCATATTCCTTGGGCCTCGTCGCACAGCCGGCATTGCTTATGCTGAGCAAAATGGCGGTCTTTGGATTGATTTGCAACCCGGAACTGACCTTCCAGTTGTTTCAGCCATTGCTCGTGTGATTGTTGAAAATGGTTGGGAAGATAAAGAGTGGATTAAAAAATGGGTGAACAATAAATTTGAAAGTTCATCTGGCTTTGGTCAAGGTACTCGTAATACTCCTTGGCAATGGCGCACCACATGGGGCAAATTCCACACTAAAGATTATGATGATTGGAAAAAATGGCTTCTTGCTCAGGATTTCTCAGATCCTCAAACTGCAGCAGATATTGCACAAATTGATGTGCAAAAATCTACACTGCCGCTGAGTGGTTAGCTAAACCAAGAGCCGATGGCACACGTCCAAAATCTTCTATCATGATTGAAAAAGGATTTTACTGGTCAAACAATACTGGCAATACTAACGCAATTTCCTCACTTGGAATTACTGTTGGTGCTGGTGGTCGTCCCGGTCAGGTTATTGGTCGTGCTGGTGGTCATCAGCGTGGTGGACTTCGTGGTGGTAAATATCCACGCAATAAATCACCTGAGAAGCTACCCGGTCGTCGTCGTCGCGCAATGGATACCGATCGTTATTTGATGGGTGGACATACTCGCCTCGCTTATGTGGTTGGTGCAACATGGATACAAGCCATGTGTGCTTCGCAAAGTCTTGCTAGTAAATTTGAAGAATTAACAGTGCAAAATGAGCATCAGATACGTTCTTTTGATAAGCAGGAAATTATCGAAACGCTTAAAAAACGTGCCGATAGTGGTGGCATGGTTGTTATTGATCAAGATATTTATCTTGTTGATCCAATTGGCGCTCGTTATGCCGATATTGTTTTCCCAGCTTCTGGTTGGGGCGAGCATGACTTTACTCGTGCAAATGGTGAACGTCGTTTACGTCTTTATTCAAAATTCTATGATGCACCGGGGGAAGCAAAACCCGATTGGTGGATTATGGCTCAGCTTGGTAAAAAAATGGGCTTTGATGGTTTTGATTGGGAAAACTCAAACGATGTGCTTGAAGAGGCTTCTCGCTTCTCTCGTGGCTCACGTAAAGATTTCTATATGCTTCACGTAGCTGCGAAAAAAGAAGGTATTACCTTGCATGAAAAGTTTGGACAATACGGAACTGATGGTATTCAAGGGCCAGTTTTAATGAATGAAGATGGAACTCTTGAAGGCACTGTTCGCTTACATGATACCACTCGCACATTACCAGCAACTGGACCTGCGGCTGCCAATGTGTTCAATAAGAAATTGACACATTTCAATACGCAAACTGGCAAGAACAATATCCAAAAAGCACCTTGGTCATTATTCTCTGATTATTGGGAATGGATGAAGCCACGTGAGGGTGAATTATGGGCTAGTTCTGGCCGTATTAACGAAAGATGGCAGTCTGGTTATGATGATGATCGTCGTCCATATATTGTGCAACGTTGGCCTGAAAACTGGGTAGAACTTCACCCAGAAGATGCCAAGGCACGTGGAATTGAAAGTGGCGATTATGTCATGCTCTATTCCGATCGTATTCCAGTGCAAGTTGACACTATAGTTGGTATTGAAGGTGATGACTTTAGCTTTACCAAACTAATGGAAAACGGTCATATTGAACTAACAAAAGCTGCCATTACTGCGGTTGCAATTGTTACCCCTGCTTTGAAAAAAGGTGTGATGTATATGGATTTCCTTCACACTTCTCAACCAGCCAATGCCTTAACTGGTCGTGTGGTTGATTGGATTTCAGGCAATTATAACTATAAGATGGGTGTTGGTATGGTCAAAAAAATTGGCGTATCACCATATAAGAATGACTTTAGATCAATGTCATTTGCTCGTCGTGATATAGTATAAACAGTATCCCTCCATCGGGTGACCTCAATCATTGGGGTTGCCCGATTCCCTATATTGTGAGATTTAATATGTCTGAATTAATGATAAAAGACGATAATAATAGTATGAAACTTAGCGAGAGCCTCAAAAAAATCCTAAATGAAAATAACGAAGTTGAGCAATGTCTTGCGGTGCAAGCACTTGGTGGATTAGAGGGTAAAGGCAATTTAGCTATTTTAATAGAGCATTTGCGCAATTCAGATGAGGACGTTCGATGTGATGTTGGCAAGGCTCTTTGTTTAATAAAAGATGAGAGCGTAATTGCTCCATTATTAGAGAATTTAATCCAAGACCCAATAGGGGAGGCAAAGGTAATTTATATTGCGGCACTCAAAGCGCAGGGCGCAATACAATGTGTCGACATATTATGTGTTTTAGCTGAGGGGCGAGGCGAGGAAAAAAATATTGCTTGGGAAGAATATGGCACTGGCTGGGACGATTGGCTAGATGTTCAAATTGCGGCAATTAAAACTCTTGGGGTTTTTGCTGAGCAAATTGATAGAAAAAAAGCAATTGAAGCAATTTTGGCAGGGCTTAATGATCCTGAAGGGCAGGATTTATGGGCTATTGCAACAAGGGCGTTAGTTAAATTTGGTGATGAGGGTGGTGATGCATTAATAGATTTAATGCGCCAAGCATCTGCCTTAAAGCGCAAGTCTATTGCTATTGCATTGGGAGAGGGGCAAAGCGAGCAAAGCGCTGTTTTGCTGGCTACTGCTATGCAAGATCCTGATATAAATGTTCGTAAAGCTGCGATAAAAAGCGGTGCAAAGCGCAACCTTAAAGAAATTTATACACTAGGGATTAAAGATGGAAGTGCAGATGTGCGAGCTATGGTTCTTTCAGAATTTAATGATTTAGATGATGAAGTGCTAGAAAAAGCGATTGATGATTTACAAGAAAAAGTACAAATAAGTGCTTGTGAAGCAATAATAAATGACAAGAAAATTCGTCCAAAATTAAAGCTGGTTAAAAAAGCTCAGCAGCTTTTGCGCAAGAATTCGCCTAAACTTCTAAGCGCACTCATTGGTGCAATGGCGGTTGCAAAGCCAAAGGGCGCATCTGATTTTATTGAAGATATTGTCAATCATAATGCCACAGATTTTGCGGTGAGATTAGCTTGTTTAAGGGCTTTGGGTGATCTAAATAGTTCTAAATCAGTGCCGCTTTTAAGCAGTGCTTGCGCTGATGAAATTCAAGAAACTCGCCTTGCTGCAATTGGCTCATTAGGGAAAATTGCAACTGGTAAGGGTGCTAATGCAGAAAAATCTATTGAAATAATTAGCTCTGCAATTTTAGGCGATCTTGTTGCAACGCCAGAGAATTGGCAACCAGAGAGCGATAATGTTGTAGATTTCAAAAACCACAAAAACACAAAACATGAGCCTGATGAAGACGGACGCAAAATCCGCCTTGATAGAGAGGGTAATATTATTGAAGCGCCTCTTGAGCCAATGAGTAGTGATATTGAAATTGAGGAGAAAGAGGTTTTAGAGCCTTTATCTACATTAGAATCTATTATGGCGGCTAATACGGCGGGGGTGTCGGGGTCGGGAGCGCAGCGACCAACGGCGACAAGCATAAAAGATGCAATAAAAATTGACGAGGCAGATATTGAATTTTTAGAAATGACGGGATCTGCTCCTAAAAAACGCAAACGTCAAAACCCGATGGCAAAAATTCCTGCTCATATTGATGTGCGCCGTTTGGCCGCTTTAGTTGGTGGTGAAACGGGCAGGGGGGAATTGCTCGAAGCGTTGATTAAAGCAGCTGCTGACAGTGATAAAGAACTTTGTGAGGCATCTATTGAGGCGATTGCTTCTTTGGCAAAGGCTGGTATTGATATTAGTGATGCTCAACGGGTTCTGCTTCGCCATGCGACAACGGGAGAGGCGAGTTTGAGCTTTAGAGCGATTAGGGCTTTGGGTTATATAAATTCTTCAATCGTTTCAAAGGTCGTTGTTAAACTTAGCAATGATGAGAATGATCTAGTACGCTCAGAAGCGATAAAAATATCCAAGAATTTTGATATTGAACTTGATTTAGCATCACTATGTAAAAATGGAGAGCGAAAAACAAGGATTGCAGCCGCCGAACTGGTTAGTGAATTAAGTTCAGATAAAGCCATTCCAGCCCTATGTGCTTTTGCATTTATTGAAGATGGTGTGCATAAGAAACTAGCTGCAAAATTACTTAATAATCACGAAGCGAAAGTTTATGATGTGATGATTGAGTTGTTAAATTCAGATGAGCCGCAAAAACGCATTATTGCTTTGGAAATTCTAATTGCTATGTTGGCGTAATCTCATTTATTAACAATTAAATATAGTTTTGAAAAATCTGGAGTACATCAA
>JAJRPR010000045.1 GCA_024280655.1 Alphaproteobacteria bacterium
AATTTGCACCGTTACGGTGGTTACTGCCTCAAACGGGTTCATCGTAAGTTTTGCCGCTAGTCCTGCCGCCATAACCACAATCATGGTTTCGCCAATGGCACGAGAAATTGCTAACATTAAAGCTGATACAATACCCGGTAAGGCGGCTGGAATAACTACTTTTATAATGGTTTCAGATTTGGTTGAGCCAAGCGCTAATGAGCCATCTCTTAAGGATTGCGGCACTGCATTTATCACATCGTCCGAAAGCGAAGAAACAAATGGAATAATCATAATGCCCATCACAAAGCCAGCCGCCAATGCGCTTTCAGATGAAATGACAAAACCAACCTTTTCACCTGCCCCTCTAAGGAATGGCGCAACGCTTAAAGCTGCAAAAAAACCATAAACAACTGTTGGAATGCCTGCTAAAATTTCAAGCAATGGCTTGGCTATGGCACGCACTTTTTTTGAGGCATAATCAGAAAGATAAATCGCTGACATAAGCCCAATGGGTGCGGCAATGGAAATGGCAATAAGGGTGATTAATAATGTGCCAGCAAAAACGGGAACAGCACCAAATACTTCGGAGTTACGAGCAGACGCTTCTGCCCCTGCACCCTCAAATGCACTTTGCGGCGACCAATTTGTGCCAAACAAAAAATCAAAAAATGGAACTTTTTCAAAAAATCGAAAGCTCTCAAAAATCAAAGAAAGCACAATACCAATAGTGGTAATAATCGCCACAATAGAAGCGCAAATTAATAGCGCCATAATTGATTTTTCAACAAATTGGCGAGAGCGCTTTTTTAGCGTAATTTTCTTAAAAGCCAGCAAATATCCAACAATGATAAAACTAGCACTAAGTGCGCCAACCACCATATTGCCTCTAGTTAAAAATTGAGAAAAATAATTTGATGCCAATTTAAGTAATTCACTTGGTTCGCCAAATGATGAGCCATTAGCAAGCGCTGCTGCTTGGCGCAAAAATGATGTTTGCGCAGCTTTTGGTAAAATATTATAACTATCACCGAGCAAAAAAATTACATAGGCTTGCGAAAGATAGTGCGATGAAAATAGCCAAATGAGCGATAGAATGATTGCTGGAGCAAGCGAAATAATTGCTAGATAAGAGCCATGAAAAACTGGCTTTGAATGAAGTAGCCTAATTTTACCTTTGCAAATTTTTAGTGCCCGATAGCGACCAATGAGAAAAATCCCAAATGATAAAGCGACAAAAAGCAAAATCATGGTTAGGGCATTTATCATGCTAGTTTTTCTTAAGCACAGGCACAAGATTTTGCGCATCAGTTCTATATTTTACTTTTTCTTGTTCATTGAGAGGAATAAGACCTTTTTCGCTTAAATATCCTTCTTCACCCCATGCTTTTTCTGAAGTAAATTCTTCAAGAAACTCAGCAATACCGGGAATTACCCCCACATGCTGTTTTTTAACATAAAGATATAAGGAGCGAGAAATTTTATAGTCCCCTGCGGCAATATTTTCAAATTCTGGCGCAACCCCATCAACAATAGCGCCCTGTAATATATCTGCATTTTGATCTAAAAATGAAAAACCAAAAATACCAACTGCACCGCTATTAGCTTCAAGTTTTTGCACTATTAAATTGTCATTTTCCCCAGCGTCAATATAAGCGCCATCTTCACGAATATCAGCGCAAAATCTTTCTTCTATTCCTATCTGGCATTCTTTAATCATCACCAATTCAACAAAAGCATCACGTGTGCCAGAAGTTGGTGGTGGGCCAAGAACTTCAATTTTTTCGTTTGGAAGCGATGGATCAATTTGTGACCAAACATCATAAGGATTATCTATTAATTCGCCATTGATTATTATTTTTCTTGCAAGCGCAAAAAATATTTGCTGTGAAGTTATATTAAAAACAGGCCCTGATTTTGCATTAGCTAACACAATGCCATCAAATCCAATTTTAACTTCAACAGGAGTTACGCCATTTGCATTACATTTTTCAATTTCTTTATCTTTAATTTTACGAGATGCGTTAGTTATATCGGGGGTATTTTCACCAACCCCTTCACAAAATAATTTTAATCCACCACCAGAGCCAGTTGCTTCAACTATTGGAGTTTGAAAATTGCTGGTTTGCCCAAAGCGTTCTGCAACAGAACTAGCAAAAGGAAAAACCGTTGATGAGCCAACAATGTGTATTTGCTCACGAGCCATAGCGCCACTTGTGCTAATAAGAGCAATTAATGAAATGGTTACAATGTTTGAAATGGATTTAATTTTCATAATGACCTCTTGATAATCATTTAATTTAATGAGGCTATTATGTTAGTTATGTAACACTTATATGACAGTTGAGAAATAAGCTAAAAAAGGCATGTTTATTTTTTTAATAGCACTTCAACATTAGTGCCTTTGCCCTTTTTTGAGGTGATATTCATTGTTGCGCCATGCCTGTTTAGAATATGTTTGACAATAGCCAAACCAAGCCCTGTGCCTTTTTTCTTCTTAGAGCTTTGCGCATTAACACGATAAAAGCGCTCAGTTAGGCGTGGTAAATGTTTTGCACCTATGCCTTGTCCAAAATCAATAATATTTAACCTATAATCAAAATCAGGATTATCATTTATTTGCGCTAGATTTACCTCAATATGTTCAGCACCTTCACCATATTTAATGGCATTATCAATTAAGTTTTCAAATGCTTCAAAAAGTTCATCTTCATCACCTGTAATGATTGCTGGTTGGTTTTTTATATCCAAAATAATTTTAAGCCCAGCGATTTTTGTTTGATTTTGCAGGGTCTCAATTACACCTGAAATGATCTTACTGAGATCAACTTGCTCACTTGGTTTAACATGTTGCGATTGCTCAATACGAGAAAGCGAGAGCAAATCATCTATGAGCTTTGACATTCTTCCTGCTTGATTTTCCATTATTTTCAAAAACTTCTCACGTACTGCTTTGTCATTAGCACCCGATCCTTGCAAAGTTTCAATGAAGCCAATTAGCGAGGTAAGCGGGGTGCGCAATTCATGACTGGCATTAGCAATAAAATCTGATCGCATAGCATCTGATCGTTTTTGTTTGCTTACATCATGTAACATAAGCATGATTTTTACTTTTGAAGAAACTGAACTTTTATGGTTTTTGAAAAATGCGATTGATATTTCAAAATATTTTTCATTTGGCACGCTTTGGTGCATTTCAATATTTTGCGCTTGTCCGCTTTTCATTAATTTCTCTAGTGCCAAAACTAAATCTGGGTTGCGCAAATAAAAACTAATGGGATTACCTATTGTTAATTCAGAGAACTCATTTTTGGCTAAATTATTGGCAAAAATAATGTTGGTCTTTTCATCTAAGATAATAAATGGATCACTTAGAATATTGCCAAAATCAAATATTGCCTGCTCTGTTATTTTATCAATATCTGGCTTTTCTTCATTCAACGCTAAAACATCATCACTTTTTCGTGGGATAATTAGAATAGTTAATGCAATAAAGCCAAATCCTAATAGGCCTTGTAAAATAGAAATATCTTTAAGAATGATAAAAAGCGCCATTATGGCAAAACTGGCTAATAGAGCAAAACGCCCTTGATGGATTCTGCTTTTCCAGCTGGGTTTATTCTTATTAGAATTATTATTTAATATAGCCATAAATTTAAATCGTTTATTTTTTTCAAACTCTTTGTTGCACTTTATATTATTTTAGGCAAAACTATAATTATTGTAATCAGCTAATTTTCAAAATAATGTCCTTAAAAAATATTTTTGACCAGTTTAATATTGATAATCCTGTTTTGCCCAAAGCCATAAAAAAAGGCGCTTTGCATTCGGGTAATTTCCCCTATGCAAAAAAGCTAAAGCGAGAGGCCTATGATGCAGAGCTAAGTAAATTGCATCTTGAATTGGTAAAGTTACAAAGCCATTTGCAAAATTCAAAACAGCGAATTGCAATAGTATTTGAAGGGCGTGATAGTGCTGGTAAGGGCGGCGCTATAAAGACCTATTTGCAAAATATTTCTCCTCGCCATAATAGAATAATTGCTTTACCTAAACCAAGTGATCGAGAACGTTCTCAATGGTATTTTCAGCGTTATGCCCGTCATTTACCAGCGTCAGGTGAAAGTGTGCTTTTTGATCGCTCTTGGTATAATCGTGCTGGAGTTGAGCCTGTTATGGGGTTTGGCACCCCTGAACAGACAAAGCACTTTCTTAGGGAAGCGCCAAATTTTGAAAAAATGATTGTTGATGATAATATTCATTTTTTTAAGTTCTGGCTAAATATTGGACGTGAAATGCAACTTAAACGCTTTCATGATCGCCGCCATAATCCGCTAAAAATGTGGAAGCTCTCACCAATAGATATTGAAGCGCTTAATAAGTGGGACGATTATTCTACTGCACGAAATAAAATGCTTGAAGCGACCAATACTAGACATGCTCCTTGGACGGTGATTTTAGCAAATGATAAGAAAAGGGCACGATTAGAGGTAATGCGATCTGTTTTATCAAGACTTGAATATGAGGATAAAGAGCCAAAAAATATTGGCAATATTGATGTTAAAATAAATATGAATGGCAAGAAATTCCTAAGTTCAAGAAGTTGCAATGATGAAGGATAATATTGCTGATACTGACCTGCCTCCTGTTTTGATTGAAAATCAGCAGGGTAAATCAAGATTTGTTATCCTGTGCGATCATTCTTCAAACAACATTCCAAAAAAATATAATAATTTGGGAATTAGCGAAGCAGAAAGACAAATGCACGTGGCGTGGGACCCTGGAACGCTAGACGTTGCAAAAACCTTAGCACAAATGTTTGATGCACCTTTGCTTTATTCAACTATTTCACGCCTAGTAATTGATAAAAACCGCTCTCGTGATAGGAACGATTTAA
>JAJRPR010000046.1 GCA_024280655.1 Alphaproteobacteria bacterium
TGTTAAAATGGCTGCTACTTCTAGTGGGTGAGCAAAATATGGATCACCTGATGCACGTTTTTGTGTGCCATGTTTTTGCATGGCATAAACATATGCTTTATTTAGCAATGCCTCATCGGCATTTGGGTTATATGCCAAAACAAGTTCAACAAGTTCATATTGACGCATCATGGTTTTGAGCAAACTCCAAAGAAAAAGGCGCTGTGATAATTATTCTACAGCACCCTAATCAAATTCTATATATATGACAATGTTTTGATATTAATCGTCACGCCTGTCAGGTGGAGAAAGACTTTCTATGCCACGAAGCAATTCATCTTCACTCATCGAATCAAATGTCATTGACTCTTCTTCCGTGCTACCTTCAATAGCTGGAATGACATCAATTTCTGGCTCATCAACCTCAACATGCTTTTGCAAGGAATGAATAAGCTCTTCACGTAAATCTTCAGGTGAAATAGTGCCGTCGCCAATTTCACGTAAGGCAACAACAGGGTGTTTATCATTATTACGTTCTACTGTAATAACAGAGCCAGTGGTAATCATTCTTGATCTATGAGCTGCCATTAGCACTAGATCAAAACGATTTTCAATTTTTTCAATACAATCTTCAACGGTGACTCGAGCCACTTTAATCTCCATTTTTTAAGGAATTTTGAAACTCATACACGACCACCTTAAAAAATACAAGCTATTTGGCACTTTTGATAGTATAATTTTATTAGTTTTCTTCTTAATATAGATATTAGAAGAAACTATTTGGTGAGATTTAAGTAAGAATGATTAAAGCGAAAAAAATATTAGCTAATAATCTTGTAAATCCTGATAAGGATTGCTCAATATGCCCACGATTACAAGAATTTCGAGATGATAATCGAGAAAAATTCCCAGATTATTTTAATGCGCCTGTCCCAATATGGGGCGACAAAGAGCCAAAATTAATTATTGTTGGGCTTGCACCCGGATTAAAGGGAGCAAATAGAACTGGTCGCCCATTTACTGGTGATTATGCTGGTGATTTATTATTTCAAACATTAGCAAAAGCTGGGCTTAGTTCTGGTGAATATAAATCAAGGGCGAACGATGGTTTAAAATTAAAAAATGTGATGATTGTAAATGCGGTTCGTTGTGTGCCCCCACAAAATAAGCCGATAGGGGCTGAAATTAATTCATGTCGTCCATTTTTAATCGCTGCAATGAAAAGCAATCCTAGCGCTAAGGTCTTTCTTGCGCTTGGTCTTGTGGCGCATAATAGTTTTCTTACAACTATTGGCGCTCGAAAGGTTGATTATAAATTTGCGCATGGGGCAAAACATGTTTTTGAGAACGGCACTATATTATTTGATAGCTATCATTGCTCACGTTATAATACCAATACTAATCGGCTAAGCGAAGAAATGTTTGAAGATGTGGTGTTTGCTGCGGCAAAAGAGGCAGAAGCATTTTGAGTTAAAGGGATAGAAAAATTTTAACATCGGCTTTAAAGATCCTTCAGCTTCGCTCAGGATGACAGCGTTTTTTGCACTGGACTACAGCCAAATGTCACCCTGAGCGAAGCCGAAGGGTCTTTTCTACAAAGAAAGATGTTGCTTAGGATAACAAATTAATATTGCTAAATCCCATCAATAATGCGATTTCATTAGGCGGGATTTCTCACGGTTCCAATCACGTTTTTTCTCAACTTCTCGCTTATCATAATTCTTCTTACCCTTAGCTAAGCCAAGCAAGACTTTTGCAATACCACGTTTGTTGAAATAAAATTTGAGCGGAATAATCGTATTGCCTCCACGCTCAACTTCTTGCACAAGGTAAGAAAGTTGCTTTTTTGAAACCAATAGTTTGCGGTGTCGTTTTTCTTGGTGATTAAAGCGATTTGCCTCAACATATTCAGGAATATAGGCATTGATAAGCCATAGTTCACCATTTTCTGGCGAAGCATAAGATTCGGTGATTTGCGCTTTGCCAGTGCGAAGCGATTTCACTTCTGTCCCCACTAACATAATACCAGCTTCTAGCGTATCAAGAATTTCATAATCATAGCGGGCACGCCGATTATCAGCGATAAGTCCATTATTTATTTCTGATTTCTTTTTCTTTGCTGCCATAAATAATTTTACGCAATTCCTGCGTGCTCCATCGCTGCATCTAGCAATTTTTCTGTAGGTTTTGTTAATTGAACCATTGGCAAACGCAATTCTGCACTACAAAGACCAAGCTTACTTGCAACATATTTTACCCCCGCAGGGCTAGGCTCAACGAACAAAGTTTGCATAAGAGGGGTTAATTTATCTTGTATTTCTAAAGCCGCTTTGAAATCACCACTTAAACTTGCTGCTTGCAGTTGAGAAAATAATTTTGGTGCAATGTTAGAGATAACCGAAATACAACCATGTCCGCCGTTAGCATTATAGGCTAATGCCGTTATATCTTCACCTGAGAGTTGATTGAAACCCTCGCCTAGTGCAATTCGTTGCAAGCTAACACGACCTAAATCTCCAGTAGCATCTTTTACTCCAATAATATTGGGGCAGGTAGTTTTTAAGCGAGCCATTGTTTCAATCGAAATATCAACTATTGAGCGTGGCGGAATATTATATAGAATTAGCGGAATTGAAATCGCATTAGCTATGGCTGAGAAATGTTGAAACAATCCCTCTTGGCTTGGTTTATTATAATATGGCGAAACGCAAAGCACGCCATTTGCACCTGCCTCTTGAGCAAATTTTGCCATTTCAACTGCTTCAGATGTTGAATTTGAGCCAGCACCAGCAATCACAGGCACACGCCCCTTTGTCACATCAATACTCAATTTAACTACTCGCCCATGCTCTTCATGGCTAAGAGTAGGCGATTCACCAGTTGTGCCAACAGGAACAAAACCGTTTATGCCTTCACCAATTTGCCATTCAATAATTTTAGCAAGGGATTTTTCATCAATCTCCCCATTGTTAAATGGCGTAATAAGAGCGGAAATAGCACCTTTGAACATTTTATCCTCGTAAATCTAATTATCCCTTTTGGGCAATAATCAATATATATGGCTTTTATGTTTAAGAATAAAGCAAAATGATTATTTAGTTCTACAAAATAAATGAGCCTTGTTTTTGACCAATTCTTCTGTTTTTCTTTATATCCAGCAAAAAACAAACTAATTCGATTTAGTGAATAAAATTTTTACTGTTGTTAAGTATGCTTGGGGGCATAGTGGTTTTATTATAAGGAATACAAATGCCCCCCATTGGAATTAGGTCTTTTAGCTTCTTTTCTTCTTCTCTCAACAAGCTATTTTTTACTTCTACTTTATTATTCAGCATGGCTTTAATGTTACCTTTGGCAGCTGAGACGAATATTGATAGAACAGTTACGAATTCTATTAGTAAAAGCGCAAATCTAAGCCAATTACCCAATGGTTCAGCAAGTTTTCGTCGGGCGGTAGCGCTGTTAAACGCTAAGGATTATGCTCAGGCCTATAGTTTGGCTAGAGGCATTAGTTCTGATCTTGAAAGACGCACAATTCAATGGGCGGCAATTTATTATGGTAATGGGGCAATAGATTATAATAGCGTGTTACGCTTTCAAAAAGATGCACCAAATTTTGCTAGTTCGGGTATTTATAAAACTCGTATGGAGCAGGCTTTGGTTAAAACCAATGTTTCTGGCGGTGAAATAATTTCTCTTTTGGGTGGACAAATGCCCAATATTCTTAATGCGCAAATAGCGCTAGCTCGCTCTTATGTTAAAGATGGGCAAAGCGCACGAGCTGGTAGAATAATTAAACAAATTTGGGTCAATAAATCTCTAGCAAGAGATATTGAAGAAAAAATCAACAAAGAATTTGGCGCATTATTAAACCGTTCTGATTATTGGCAAAGAGCGCAATATTTATTGATGAATGATCGTGCTAAGGGCGTTGAGCGCATAATGGATAGGCTTTCACCAGCGCAAAAATCCTTAGCTCGTGCTAGAATTGCGGTTTCTCGCAAATCAAAAGATGCTCAAAAACTGCTTGATAGAGTTGATCCATCAATGCGTAATAATTATATTTTTCATTTTGCCAATGCACAATTAGCAAGACGTGCTGGTAGATTATCAGCAGCAGTTACTCACCTTGATAAAGCAAAGGGCAATTTCCCTCATTCGGCTAAATTTTGGTATGAGAGACGCTTGATTGTTCGCAAAGCCATTGCGCTAAAACAATATAAAACTGCCTATAAAGCGGCGGCTGGATATAAAGAAGGTCCTGATGGACACTTAGTTGAAGCTAATTTTCATGCAGGTTGGGTGGCACTTACTTACCTTAATGATGCCAAAACTGCTAAAATTCATTTTGAACGCCAACGCTCTTTATCAACCATTGCTACTTCCGTTACGCAAGCAAATTATTGGCTTGGGCGAACGCTAAAAGCACTTGGTGATAATGAAGGCTCAAAGCTAGCTTTTAATAGAGCTGCGCAATTTGACAAAGTTTATTATGGACAATTAGCTCGTACTGAATTGGGACTAAAACCCGTGATTTTGCGCCCAATGCCAGCATGGAGAGGGATTGAGCCTGTTTTTGAGCAACGTGAACTGGTAAAAGCTGTGCGCTTATTAGAGAAAAATGCTGCTGGTGTGCTAGCTGAACCATTAGTGCGCCGCCTTGCATATTATTCAAAAGATCCGGGTGAATTATTATTGGCGGCACGTTTGGCGCAATCGGTTGATGCGCATAATGTGGCGATTTCTATCGCAAATTTGGCCAATAGGCGCTCTGTTGCATTAGATTTATTTGATTATCCAATGGATGGCATTCCTAAATCTTACAAGCTAGCAAATGTTGACAAAGCTGCTGTTTATGCTGTTGCAAGGCAAGAAAGTCGTTTTGATATTGATGCGGTTTCACGATCAGGTGCGCTTGGGTTAATGCAGCTCATGCCAGCAACTGCAAAGGAAACTGCAGGAAAATTGGGCATTAAACATTCACAAGCTAGGCTTTCAACTGACCCTGCTTATAATGCTTTGCTTGGCTCGACTTATCTTGCTTATCAAATGGATAGATATAATGGCTCTTTGGTTTTAGCGGCGGCGTCGTATAATGCAGGTGGCGGCAACGTGAATAAATGGCTTAAAGCTTATGGCGATCCACGTTTGAATAATATTGATGCGGTGTCTTGGATTGAAACAATTCCATTCGTTGAAACTCGCAAATATGTGCAAAAAGTTATGGCAAATTATATGGTTTATCGTACAAGGCAGGGCATTACCAAGACTAATATTAAACAGGCGCTGAGAAAAATTCCTCATTAGAGGAGTACTAGTTTTAACAGGTGGGCGGGCACAAAAAATCTTTAGCTTTAGTTTTAAGATATTTCACTTACGCTCAATATGACAAAACTCTTTGTCACCCTGAGCCGTAGCCGGCCCGCTGCGCCAGCGCTTGCGCGGCGAGAGGGTCTTTGTTCACAGTTTTAAGATGCTTCGTTGCACTCAGCATGACAACCCAGTGAAGTTTGTTGAACTATCACCACGAGGAAAACTGCGGGCAAAAAGATATTTTGCCCGTATTCGATTATTTCTTCTTTTTAGAGCCTGCTTTGCGAGAGTTTCCCTTATTAGAGGACGGCACTGCGCCTTTATCAACACGTTTCGAGAATTCAGTTTCATCGCCCTTTGCAAGTTGCCCTGCTTGTTTCACCCATTTTTCACGATCAATGCGTCCCTTAAATGAAAGATAATTATCTACCCATTTAATGGTTTTACGGCTCCAAACAGAGATTTGATCAAAATGATAAATACCAAGTTTATTAAGAGTGGTCTCAATTTTTGGCCCAACGCCTTTAATGCGTTTAAGGTCGTCTTTCTTGCCATTTCGTGGCCCATCAAGAGCTAGTGGTTTGCCATCAGGAGCGGAATTATCAGGTTTTGCGGCAGCTTTTTTTACTGGTGCAACAACTGGCGCTGGCGCTGGTGCTGGCTCTGGCTCTGGTACTGTCTCAGCGCTAGGTTTTTGAAATATGCGGCGCAAGAAATAGCCAATAAAACAACCAATTAAAAATGCGATAAGAAGTAATAGTGCAACTTCTATTAAGTTTGGAATATTTGTCATTTTCTAAATCTCACTTTCATTCACTTGAGAGCGTGAGCCAGCCGGTCACCACACCAATTAAAAGCGCTATTAGCAAAAATAACCAATATTGCCCTACTAAATATGTAATTGCATCAATCATAATATCTCCCCTTAATTCATTTTCCAATTATGCTAAAAACAGTGCGTCGGTTTTTACGTTTGCCTTCAATAGTTTCGTTTGTATAAATTGGCATGGATTCTCCATAACCTTTGGCAAACATTCTTTCACTATCAATCCCCTGTGCAACCAAAGCATCAACCACTGCTTCTGCTCGATCAATAGAGAGCGTCATGTTTCTTTGTTCGGAAGCATCAGAGTCTGTGTGACCTTGTACATGAATATCAGTATCTGAGCAGTTCTTTAATAATAACGCTAATCTATTGATAGTTTTTATTGATTCTGGTTTTAATATAGCTTCTCCAACATCAAACAAAATGGCATTATTGCTGGTGAAATCCTCTACATCTTTGCGACAAAGAGCTACTTCAGGCTTAATCACCCCAATATTAACATTCCAGTTTGCATCATTATTTAGATCAGCAATGAGAGCTAAAGCCTTATCACGAACTACCTCATCACTAGCATTTCCTGTTAGATACCATTTTTTGCTACGTAAAGATAACTGACCCTGTTCAAGAGTTTTAATGCACGAATACCTGTAAATAACGAGCGTTTATAGCTATCTGGAGCGGGATAAAGAATCGATAGATTATCCGTTGCAATATTCCCTGCAAGAATTCCAGTATAGTTTTGCAATTCAACACTTGGCGTATCGCCATTTAATCCAAATGATCCGTCAACTAACTTAGTAGCCACAAAGCGATAGTTTTCTGAGGCAACAGGAATAGGTTTTGGTTCCGGTTTTGCAACTGGCACAGGAGCTGGTGCAGGTACTGGCTCTGGTATTGGAACAGGTTTTGGCGCTGGCGCTGGAACTGTAATATTTACGTTCCAATCCGCTGCACCCTCAATATTAGCAATTTGAGCAAGCAGTTTTTCTCTTGCTTCTTCGTCACTTGCCACACCGCTAAAATACCATTTTTCTGAACGAAGGGATAATTGACCTTGTTGCAAGGTTTTTAGTGCAGCAATGCCAGCAAAAACAGAACGTTTATAATTATCAGGAGCTGGGCTAAGCATGTTTAAATCATCTGTTGCAACCTTACCTGCAATTATGCCGATATAGTTTTGTAATTGACTTGTTGGCACGTCTCCATTGATTGAAATAGCCCCATCAGCTGGTTTGCTAGCCACAAAGCGATAGTTTTTTGAAGCAACGGGAATAGGTGCGCTAATATCAACCTGCCACGTTAAGGCATCAGCCTCTTGGCCAAGATTTTCAAGCGCTAATTCCCTTACTTCTTGAGAGCTAGCTGAGCCAATTAACGACCATTCTGTGCCATTAAAAGCAACTCGTCCTTTTTCAAGTTTTGCTAATGTTGCCAAACCAGCAAGCGCATCATCAGAAAAATTATCAGGCTCGCCTCGTGCTATGCCAGTATTATTGACGCTTACATTTTTAGCTTGTAGTGCGAGATTAACTTTTAAGCTTTCTTGTGGCACATAGCCCGAGAAAACGTATAACCCATTTTCGTCTTTATCAATAGAGAATAGATAAGGCGATGCGACAGGCAATGGTTTTGGTGGAGAGGCAATATCAACATTCCACTGAGCGCTATCCAAGCTCTCGTTAATTTGAGTAGCTATTGCATAAGAACTAGCTTGACCTGTTAATGTCCAACCATCATCTTCAAGTTTGACTTCACCACTATCAAGCAATGAAAGAGCCTTTAGACCAGCTTTTGCATTTTCTTCGAAATTACCTGGTGCGCCTTTTGCAAGTGACATTTCATCAATCGCCCCAGCTCCAGCAATTTCAAGTTGTCCTTTAATATCATCACTAGGAGCAAACCCTGTTAATGTTGTAACTCCCTCAGCGCTCTTTTGAGCGGACCAGCTATAGGTTTCAACAGTTGGCGGGGAAATTTGCGCCAATTTAATATTTGCACCATTAATACCAGATGATATTAAATCTGCTAGTGCATCATAATCATCAACAGATTTAGCCGTTCCGACTAAGGAAACTTCATCATTTTCAAGTGAAAATCTCCCTTCGCTTAAATTTTCAAGTGCTGATAGTCCAAACTCAACAGATTTATCAAACCCTTCTGGAGCGCCCCAGCCAAGTTTTAATTTTGAGACATCAAAACCATCAAGCTCACCTAATCTTGTTTTTTCTGTTTCATGTGGGACATATCCTGAAAGAGAGGTTTTACCATTTTGACGATCCGCATAAAATCTATAATCTGCAATTTTTGGCGGCTCTAACCTAATATTTGTGCCTAAAGGCTCAAGAAGTGCATTGATTTTATCTGCAGCCTCTTCATTGCGTGGAGCACCATAGAAATTAGAACTCTTATCAGAAATACTTGCATCTCCATATTCAATAAAGGCAAATGCTTTCATTAAATTACTAGAAACATCAGCAAAATCAGATGGTTCGCCCGATGAAATTACAGTGTTATTTGTAACTTTTGCTCCATCAGGAGCTTGTTTTGAATATGTTTCACTAATCTCCTCACTTGGAGCAGAACCAAAAATATTAAATTTATCATCTTTATATGTTGCACTCCACTCAAAGGGAGAAGCAGGCGGCGCTATAATATTTATATTACCCAAAATAATATCATTTGGAACACCCGAACTAAAGGATTTTTGTAAACTATTATAATCATCTCTTGATTTTGCAACACCTGAAATTGAAATAGTGAGATCACTAAGGGATACTTCACCCTCTTCTAGCTTATTAATTTGGCGTAGTGCAAAATCAGTGGCGCTAAGCCATTTGCTCTTCTCGGGAGATCCTGCCAGCAGTTCTAAACTATCCGATGATGCTAAAGAGCGTGCTAATAAAGAAGATTTAGTGGCATCATCTGGCGCTCCTCCAGATAAGATAACATTGCCACCATCAATTATAGCGCTAAATGGATAAGGGGATACTGATGCTAATAAATCTATATTTTGTGAAACAGTGCGCACTCCATATATAGATTTAACAATTTCTTGTGCGTTTTGTTGCGCTTTTTCGTTTGGTGCAGTGCCTGTTATTTTTGCATCACGAGCATCAAAACTCACACTAGCCCAGCCTAAACCCTGAGCTTGAAGTTCGGCACTAACACGAGACGATAGATCAACCTCAACATCATCATTATTTAGAGTGACAGCACCCGCTGTTCCTAATAATATTGTTAAAATACCCGGAATAACCCATTTTCTTTTATTAGAACGAGTTTTACCCATAAAATTCCCCTCAGGCTTTAGCAACTTATTTTAGCCACACAGCGATACCTAAAACGCATTTGTATATGCGACAATAGGTGTAACCACTTAACAATATTAACTCTTTATTAATAAAGTAAATTCCTTAGATATGTCAATGAGATTGAATAAACATTTAGCTATGTGGATAAGCCAAAAATCTTTCCTTGTGGCAAAAGACCTTTCGGCTACGCTCAAGGTGACAGGGGGGGCTCAAAGTGACATTGTGGGATTTAGGGTGACAGAAAGAAACCGTGAAACCCAACATATCAACTATACCAATCTTGTGATAAATCCTTCCAATCTGAATTAGTAGATTCAATTAACGTATTCTTCTTTGCTCTAGTCCAACCTTTAAGTTGTTTTTCTCGAATAATAGCCCCCTCAACATCATTCCCATGCTCATAATATACTAGCTTATTTAGATTGTATTTTTTAGTGAACCCATCAACTAATTTATTTTTATGTTCATAAATACGCCGTTCAAGATTATTAGTTACACCAATATAAAGCACTTTATTATTCCAGTTAGTGAGAAAATAAATATAATAAGTATTCATACTTTTTGTCTCTTCATTTGTAATGTTTTAGTATTCCTTTGCGCTTTAAGACACTTCGCTATGGCTCAGTGTGACACTCGCTGTCATGTTGAACACCTTCCCTTGCAACATAAGATACTTCACTTTGTTCAGTATGACACTCGGCTGTCATGTTGAGCGTAAGCAGAAACATCTAAGACCCTTCGACTGCGCTCAGGGTGACATTAAAACAAAAAAGGCTCGGATTTCTCCGAGCCTTCTTAAATTTATAATTACTATGTAAAGCTTAGAATGATTTAGCAGCTTTAAATGTAAGTTTGTAAGCGCCTTCAGCGTTACCCCAACCTTTTACAGAAGAAGTAAATCCACCACCTGGTGCCCAAGCTGCTTCAACTGAACCATACGCAACAGTTGTTGGAGCGCCAGCAGGAACTTTGCCGTCAACACCAATTTCAGCAGTCAATGTAACATTTTCAGTAACTGCGGCTACTAACTGCGCAGCAACTTTCCATTGCTCGTCAGATGCTATGCCTGTGTTCTCATCATCCCACTGAGCGCCAAGCTTAACAGTTACAGTGTCTGTAACGTCAGCCGCGATAGAAACAGCAAGTTCAAGATTGTCAGTTGTGGCTGGAGTTATTCCACCAGAACCATCGTTGCTTGCAGCAACAGAAGCAGCAAGTGTGAACATATCAAATCCTGCTTCAACAGAGGCCATTACATTCCAGCCTGTTTGAGCAGCACCAGTTATGCTTTGGAAGCCACCAGCAACAAGGAATTTAAACATGTCAACTGTTACTTCAGCACCAGCATGAACAGCCCATTCGCTAACTGTACCAGTTAGAACGTCATCAGCACCAACAGTAATGTGAGCAACTACTGTATCACCAGCATAAGTTAGAACACCAATAAGTGAGCCCATGCCAGCAAGATCTTCAAGACCAAGAGCAACACCAACGCCATTACCTAGATCTGATTCAAGCTGGATAACATTACCACCAGTAGAAACACCACCTAGACCGAAGTCATCATGGCGAAGACCTAGATAGTTATAACCTGTGTCATGACCAAGAGCTGCGATTGAGCCTTTTTTACCAGCTGAAAGAACAGTTCCATCACCAACAGAAACATAAGCTTCGTCAACAACAAGAGCATCAACATCAGCGTTCCCTGCATCTGGGTTAGCTTCGTTCCAGTAATATGTATCTTGGTCATAACCAAGCTTGATAACAGCTTTAGCAGGACCAAAGTCACTATCTGCAGTGCCAACAACTTTCAACCATGCGTCAACTTTTGAATTCCAGTCATTGTTATCAGCAGCAAGTGGAGCAAAGTCATTATCATCAAGAGTATGCAACCAGCCAGCGCCGCCCACAGTACCTCTATAATCACCCCAGTTAAATTCATATTCAACGCCACCAGAAATCTGTAGGCAGTTGTCATCTGAAGAGATTGTTAGGCCTGAAATGTTCAGTTCATCACAAATATCAAGCGATGTAAGAACAGCAGCTGGATCAGCCGCCATTGCAGCAGTCGAAAGACCTACAGCAGCTACTGTACCAAGTAAAAGAGTTTTAATTTTCATAATTGACCTCCAAAGTCAAAATTAGTGTTTAATATTGTCAGAACATTCTGACGGTTTGCCTTAATGCGATTACATAGTTGGTTCGAATTAAATTCTCCCCTAATCTGCTATCGCATTGCGACAGACAAACGATCCCATGCATGGATTCGCATTTCCAACTTATATATTGGTGCAAAGTAAGCAACAAGAAAAAGCCTGTTTTTCATCAGAGCGGCTAAGTTGTGGTTCGGCTGTTGCATAATGGACACAGTTTTGGTGACACTCTGTTAATAAGTGGTGATTTTTGGTTAAGTATGGATTAATTTGCGGAGGTGTCATGCTGAGTGGAGTGTAGCATCTAAGATTCTTCGCTCTCGCCGTGCAGGCGCTGGCGCAGCGGGTCGCTCAGAATGACATTGAGGAAAATGCAGAGTGACATTGAGGGAAGTGAGTGAGCTAAAGATGAGGCAAGCAGAATTTTTGCTTTTACTTCATTGAACTGCATTTTCCTGCCCCCACGCTTTATTCCTAACCCCCACCCCAACCCTCCCCACGAGGGGGAGGGAGAAAGAGGGATTGCCCTCCTCGCGAGAGGGAGGGAGGCAGATTGAGTTTATGTTTAATCCTAACTAATACTCTAAACCAAGTCCCCCCCCTCGCGGGGAGGGGTTAGGGGTGGGGGTAACGTCAAGTGGGAAGTTAAGAGCCGCCCTCCCAACAAGAGTAGAAAGGCAATATCTTAATAAAATCAGTTACCGCTTCTTTGCTTTATCAGCATAGGGATTATCACCACCACGCACCCATAAGCGGACAGGACTGCCCCAAATATCAAATGATTCTCTTAGGCCATTTATTAAATAGCGTTTATAGGCCATTGGCAAAACCTCTGGGCGAGAGCAAAATAATATAAAACTTGGTGGGCGAGATTTTGCTTGTGTCATATAGCGCAATTTCAAACGACGGCCAGAAACTGCTGGCGGTGGGTGCGCCTCAACCATAGCATTAAGCCAGCGATTTAGCCTTGAGGTAGCTATACGAATATTCCATGAGCGCTCAATTTCAAATATCGCTTGCATTAGTTTCGGAATGTTTTTGCCCTTTAGCCCTGATAGCGTAACTAATGGCACACCACGTAATTGCGGCAATAACCGCTCGCATCTTTCTTTTAGGTGCGCAAGGGTTGCGTTTTTATCTTTTATAAGATCCCACTTATTTAGCGCAATAACCAGTGCCCTGCCCTCACGCTCAACCAAATCGGCTAAATGCAAATCTTGTTTTTCAAATGGCTTGGTAGCATCTAGCATCCAAACAACAATTTCGGCATATTGAATTGAGCGCAACGCATCTGACACTGCTAATTTTTCTAGTTTTTGCTGTACTTTGGCACGGCGGCGAATTCCTGCCGTATCAACCAAATTAATTACTCGACCTTCCCACTCCCAAGGCACAAGAATAGAATCTCTAGTTATGCCAGCCTCAGGGCCCGTTAGCACCCTCTCTTCACCAACAAGTCGATTTACCAATGTTGATTTACCAGCATTAGGCCGCCCAACGATTGCAACATTAAGAAAGCGATTGGGATTAAAGTGTAAAATCTCTTCGCTCTCATCTGCATTTTCAACTTCTTCGCTTACATCGGTGCTGATTTTGGGTAAAATAGCATCGTCAAGTTGGTTTCCCTGACCTTCCTGTTCCTTTTCTTCACTAGCCTCATCAATCGCTCTGCCAATAATCGAATATAGTTCAGAAATACCCAAGCCATGTTCAGCAGATAGCGCAATTGGCTCGCCAAAACCAAGTGAGTACGTTTCATTTATTCCTGCATCTGCGGCGCTTGATTCTGCTTTATTTGCAATTAAATGCACTCTCTTATTAGCTTTTCGCAATAATTGCCCAAATCTCTCATCAAGCGGCACAATGCCAGCACGTGCATCAACCATGAAAAGAATAATATCCGCCTCACTAATTGCCGCTTCGGTTTGCGCCCGCATTCTTGCTTCAAGCGAATTATCATTTACATCTTCAAAACCTGCCGTATCAAGCAAGCGAAATCTAAGTTCAGCAATGCGCCCCTCAGCCTCTCGCCTATCACGAGTTACCCCTGGCGTATCATCAACCAACGCAATTTTTTTGCCTACAAGTCGATTAAACAAAGTAGATTTGCCGACATTGGGGCGGCCAACAATGGCAACAGTTACATTCATGATTTATCCAAATTTCTTTATACTTGTCGCCGTTGGTCGCTTTGCTCCCGACCCCGACACCCCCGCCGTTTGTTCTTTTCCCCTACGCACTTCTATTCTTATTGCCTCTTTATTCTTGTCGCCGTTGGTCGCTTTGCTCCCGACCCCGACACCCCCGCCGTTTGTTCTTTTTCCATGCCATGCTATATGCCAGCGGCTATTCAATATCTTCGCATTTATCAAAACATGATTTCTAGTTAATTATTATTTTCGCCTACACTTGGTGCTTTTGCGCCCTGTGCAACTAATTGCGAAATATACATATCTATTCTAGCAAGGGAAGCGCTTTGGGCTTGTGGATTAAGTAGAACTCTTGCAAATGTCTCACGTGCCTTATCTAAATCACCATTAGCATAATATGTCAGCCCCAAAATTTCTTCTGCCATAATTCTTAGTGAATTATCAGATGCGATAAAATCGCCAATTCTTGCATTAACTGCCGCCACATCACCACTATCAACAAGTGCATTGGCCGCAAAAAGCAAAGCTAGATCTCGTAATCTTTTTTCGCTTAAACTTGTTGCAAGTGCATCATAGGCAGTAACTGCTTGTTGATTTTTACCCTCGCTAAGCAATAATGCGGCTTGGCGAAATTGCGCCAAAATCGGATATTTCCCGCTACCTTCATTAATAACGATGTTTAGCGCTTCTTGCGCTGCAACAACATTATCTTGCTCCACAAAATCAATGGCTGCAAAATATTGCTCAGATGATTTTGAGGAAACAGACTTTTGATAATATTCCCAGCCCTCTTTCGCGGCAACTGCCAAAACAACAGCCAGAGCTAAACCTATAAAAAGCGGTGCATATTTGCGCCACATATTACGCATGCGCTCATTACGAAGTTCTTCATCAACTTCACTAAAAATATTTTCTTCTGACATTTTTGACCTAAATTAGATTGAGATTTTTTTGCACACTAAAGCAATTTCACAAAAAGTGAAAGCTCCCTTTTATATCTCATGTGTTTTCTTAGGGCAAGATAGAATTAAGAATTTATAATACTATTACTTCAGCGCCACCGGGCACACGATCATATAGATCTTCAACATATTCATTCGTTAGGCGAATACAGCCATTTGAAATAGCTTTGCCAATAGTCCAAGGTTCGGTAGTGCCATGAATACGATAAAGAGTATCTCGCCCATTACGATAAAGATAAA
>JAJRPR010000047.1 GCA_024280655.1 Alphaproteobacteria bacterium
AAAATTGCACCAGCAAAATCAGGGCCTGATTATATTGATGGGCAATATCTCAGCCTTGCCGCAAATTCCTCTACTATCAACCTTGATGATTTTGCTTTTGGTGAAAAAGAACTTCGAGCTTTAAGTTATTCGCAAGCAAAGGATGCTGATCTCTTGTTAATTGAAGGAGCTATGGGATTATTTGATGGCGGAGCAAATGGCGCTGGCTCTAGCGCTAATTTAGCTTTGAAATTAAGCCTGCCAATAATCTTAATTATTGATTGCTCATCAATGGCGCAATCTATTGCACCTCTAATTTTTGGCTTTAAGAATTATAATAAAGATATAAATATTGCAGGTGTAATATTAAATAAAGTCGCTTCATATAGGCATGAGAAAATGTTGCGTGAAGCGCTTGAGCCATTGAAAATAATGGTGCTTGGAACAATTTATAAAAATAATACACTTAAAATTAAAAGCCGCCATCTTGGGCTTACTTTGCCAAATGAAATTGCAGCGACTGAAGGTTTGATTTCTCAAGGGGCAAAAATCATTGCCAACTCGCTCGATTTAGATAAGGTATTAGCGCTTGCTTTGCCGCTAAAAAAGCAAAATAATATCCCACAACTTGCCCCACTAGGGCAACATATTGCCATTGCCAAAGATGATTGTTTTGCCTTTATTTACCAGCATATTTTGCTAAGCTGGAGAGAGCAAGGATCGCAAATTAGCTTTTTTTCACCCCTTAATAATGAGGTGCCTAGCAGCGAAGCTGATGCAGTTTTTTTACCGGGTGGCTATCCTGAATTATATGCTGAACAATTATCAAGTTGTGATATTTTTTTCAAAGGTCTACTTGATGCCGCCAATAGGAACGCACTAATTTACGGCGAGTGCGGCGGCTTTATGGTGCTTGGTGAAGCCCTGACAGACAAAAATGGACTTAGCTATAAAATGAGCGGACTATTGCCAATGAGTAGCGCCATTAACAGCCCCAAGCGCATTTTGGGCTATCGCCATCTTAGCCATAAAAGCCCATTGCCATTTGCAAAAAACCTACTTGGGCATGAGTTTCACTATTCAACTTGCACTCAATCTAAATTACCAACACTTTTTAGTGCCAAAGATTCTTATGGTGAAAAATTGCCCAATATAGGAATAATAAAGAACAATATCATGGGCTCTTATGCACATATTATTTCTGCAAATAATAAGGAACAACAATGAGTACCAAGATAACAATGAACGCCAAGACAATAATGTTCATGGGCACAGGCTCAGATGTTGGTAAGTCGCTAATAGTTGCAGGGCTTTGTCGAGCGTTAAAAAACCGCAATATTAAAATTGCACCCTTTAAGCCGCAAAATATGTCAAATAATGCAAGCGTTTGTGAAAATGGGGGCGAGATAGGGCGCGCACAAGCATTGCAGGCACTAGCTGCAGGCCTTGAGCCAAACACTAATATGAACCCCATATTATTAAAACCAGAGCATGACAGCAAAGCGCAACTTATTATTAGGGGAGAGCGCATCGCCTCTATGAGCGCAAAAAAATATTTCTCTACAAGAGAAAAATATATGCCACAAGTCTTAGAGAGTTTTGAGGAACTAAAACAAGATTATGATTATGTTTTAGTTGAAGGCGCAGGCTCGGCATCGGAGGTGAATTTACGCCATAATGACTTAGCAAATTTTGGATTTGCACAAAGTGCCAATGTGCCTGTGGTTTTGATAGGTGATATATCACGAGGCGGCGTTATTGCTTCAATCATTGGCACATTAGAGGTGATAGATAAAAAAGATAGGGAGCTAATTGTTGGCAGCATAATAAATAAATTTCAAGGCGACAAAAGCCTATTTGCTGACGGCTTAAAAATAATAGAAAGATACACAAAGCAACCTACATTAGGTTTAGTGCCGTTTTTTCCTAAAGCAAATAAATTGCCAGCAGAAGACGTGTTAGCGCTTGAAAAAAAGGTAACAAACAAACAGGTTGGTTTGTTACATATTGCGATATTAAAACTCTCTCGGATTGCTAATTTCGATGATTTTGACCCCCTTATTGCTGAAGAAAATATATTTGTTGATATGATTGACACTGGGCGCTCAATCCCACAAAATGCTGATTTAATTATTATTCCTGGCTCAAAAGCCACCATTTCTGATATGAAATTTATCTTAGAACAGGGCTGGGATATTGATATTAAAGCGCATGTGCGAGCCAACAAACCAGTGCTTGGAATTTGCGGGGGCTATCAGATTTTAGGCAAGGTCATTTCTGATCCATTAGGCATTGAGGGCGAAGCGCAAAATATTGAAGGGCTAGGTTTGCTTAATATAAGCACCAGATTAACTAGGCAAAAACAGCTTGAAAATATCACAGCGATTGATGCCGTTTTTGGACAAGAAATAAATGCCTATCACATGCATTTAGGTGTGAGCGAGGGGGAGGATTGTCAACGTCCATTTGCGCTAAATAATAATGAAAGTGAGGGGGCAATTTCAGGTAATGGACTTATAAGTGGAACATATTTACATGGGATTTTTGCCAATGATGGTTTTAGACAAAACTTCTTATCGCATTTAGGGGCTAAGGCTAAAAAAACCTTAAATTATCAGGCGCAAGTTGAGCAGGTGTTAGATGAGTTGGCGGCGCATTTAGAAGCTAATTTAGATATTGATAAAATATTGGAATTAGCAAGATAATGAATATCCTAATTGCCCTTATTGCTATTATTATTGAAAAATTCTTTGCCTATCCAAAAATATTGCAAAATTATTTTCGCCACCCCATTGAATGGATAGGAGCTTATATTAATTTTTTTGAAACCCGCTTTAATCAAGGTACAAAACCTAATCGCCTACTTGCTGGTTTTTTAATGCTTATCACCATAATTTTGATATGTTTGCTAATTGCTTTAGCGCTTAATTATATTTTTAATATGCTCTATCTCCCTTTTATATTTAAAGGGCTAATCGCTTTTGCCCTGCTGGCTTCTCGTCAATTAGGACAAGCCGTTGAACTCGTAACAAAGGCACTTGCCATTTCACTTGATGAAGGCCGTGAAGCACTCTCCCATATTGTAGGGCGTGATGTCAAAAATCTTGATGAGGCAGAAATATCTCGTGGGGCAATAGAGACTTTAGCTGAAAATAGCTCTGACGGCTTCATTGCGCCCCTATTTTATTTACTATTGTTCGGCTTACCGGGAATTATTATTTATAAGGCAATAAATACCGCAGATTCGATGGTCGGGCATAAAAATAAGCGCTATAAAGATTTTGGGTTCTTTAGCGCCAAACTAGACGATATTGTCAATTATATTCCAGCAAGAATCACTGCCTTTTTATTCATAATAAGCGCCGCCATACTTAAAAAAGCAAATTGGCGAGAGGCAACAATTAGCGCCCTAAGAGATGCGCATAAACACGCCTCACCAAATGCTGGCTGGCCAGAAGCAAGTCTCGCTGGAGCGCTTAATTTTTCACTTGGCGGCAAACGTTTCTATAATGATCAAGAGTTAGACTTGCCGCAAATGGGCAATGGCAAAAGGGATTTGGGCGTAAATGATATAAAATTAGCGCTAAAACTATATAATATTATGCTTTTATTGGTGTATTTTTTGATTTTTATTGCTGCAATAATATTTTTAATGTTGCAATATTAGAAACATCTAATATAAAACTAAAGCAACAAACCAAGTGAAAGATATTATGCTAGAATTTATCGATACAACTCCGCTTTTTATGTTTATTCTTGTAGCCCTTACTTTGGGGCTTGCTCCCTTTGTGCCAGAGCCGCACCTGTTTGAAAAAACAAGAATGTTATTTGCAGGTGAGCTTATTAAGCCAATAGATATTTTTGATTTCTTTTTGCACCTAACACCCTTTATTGCACTTGGCGTAAAATTGGTGCGTATAATAATGCTTAAGCAGTCTTAATTATAGCTTTATACCAGTTAGCACCATTGAAAGATCGCCAGCACTTGTGCCAATAATTACACGATAGGGAATATAATGACCACTTTCGCCAAGCGGAGCATACCAGATTAAAAATCGGTTTGATTTTGCTAAATAATTGGTAATAGCACTATCAACATAATGACCAGAAACTGGTATATAGCGCACTGAGCAAAGAATTACTGGCCCTTGATAAGCAGTTCTTTTTGACGTTGCTATTTGTTTTTCAACAAATTTCATTTTAACATCAAAGCGCTCAAGCCCTGAAAAAAGTTTTAACTTTTGATTACATAATCTCTCATCAAAACCTTTACCCTTGAGAATGAATGAGCCAATTGGATCTGTAACTCTTTGCAAATCTTTACGCTCAATAGCCACTCGCCCAATATCATTGAGAAGAGGAGGAGTAACCTGAAATCCAACAGCATTGCCCTTTGAATAGACAACTGAAACATTAAATTCCTCACCTCTTGAATCAGTCATTATATTCAGCTTGTTCGGCGTTAGTCCCTTAGAACTACTTACACCACTAACACTTCCCGTTGCAGAGCCAGAAGCTACTAACGAGCCAACTCCAGAAATTTTCATATCCAAATTAATGTTATAATTTTTAGCATCATCATTAAGTGATATTTTTACCTTGGCAAAATTAATACCACCCAGTGAAACAATATATCTAGCATTGGCATTAACAGGCGCCGCTAAAGCCGACATACTAAAGAAGGCAAAACTTATAATCAGAGAGAAAAAACTAAGCAAAAAAACAGCTGGACTAACAAACATTGCCCTAAACGAATAAATCATACACTTTACTCTTTACCTTGTGCTTAACTCTTGTACTTAATTCTTGCACTAACATTACATTAAAGCGCTATTATTAATGAACATGCTTAAAATAGAATGAATTTGCTTAAAAAATCTCTTAAAGCACACTAATGCTTGACGAGTGGCTCAAGTTTGACTAATTAAAGCCAACTTTCATTTCACCTTGAGCTATTTTAGCGTTTTGAAGCTAATTTACTCATGAATTATAGGATTTTATTATGGCACGTCGTTGTGAACTTTCTGGAAAAGGCGTTATGAGCGGAAATAATGTTTCTCACGCTCTTAATCGTACTCGTCGTAAATTTTTGCCAAA
>JAJRPR010000048.1 GCA_024280655.1 Alphaproteobacteria bacterium
CCGCCTAATATTTTGTTGTTTTCATGCCAAAACTGAGTAATTGCTGCCATTAATTGATCGCCGTCAACAACTTCACCTTTTTCATCAATAATAATAACACGATCCGCATCACCATCAAGCGCAATGCCAATATCTGCTTTTTCTTGTAAAACTAATTCTTGGGCGGCTTTTGTTGCGGTAGAGCCTACACCATCATTTATATTATAACCATTTGGGGAAACACCTAATGTAAATACTGTTGCCCCAAGCTCTGTTAGGGCTTCTGGCGCAACTTTATATGCTGCTCCATTGGCGCAATCTATAACTATTTTCATGCCAGTAAATTCTGTAAATCTTGGCAAAGTGCGTTTGGCATATTCTAAATAACGTGTCCAAGCCTCATCAATTTGTTTGGCACGACCAATTTTGCGTCCCGTTACTAATTTTTTTTCTAAATCAGAATCAATAAGTGTTTCAATTTCATGTTCAATCTTATCGCAAAGTTTATTTCCATCAGGTCTAAATAATTTAATACCATTATCTTCAAACTGATTATGAGAAGCTGAAATCATCACACCTAAATCTGCACGTAAAGAGCGAGTTAGCATTGCAACGGCAGGGGTTGGCATTGGCCCTAGGCGATAAACGTCCATGCCAACGGCATTAAAGCCTGCTGAAAGGGCATTTTCAATCAAATAGCCAGAACGCCTAGTATCTTTGCCAATAACCACACGGTGACGATGATCGCCACGCATAAAAGCCAAACCAGTTGCCATTCCAATCTTAAGTGCTAAGTCTGGCGTAAGCTTTTTTCCATTAGCAAGACCACGAATACCATCTGTGCCAAAATATTTTTTTGCCATTTTAATTCCTTTACGAAATCAATTATTTCTAAGCTTATTTTTTCTTAGACTTGGTTGTTTTGGGTTTGGTTGTTTTGGGTTTGGTTGCTTTTGGATTTGATTTTTTTACAGGTGCTTTCTTAACTGAAGCTTTTTTAGTGCTAGCTTGTTTGACAGGAGTTCTCTTTTGCCCCTTTGAATTGGCGCTTTCCTTATTAACTTTTTGCCCTGCTTTTGGAACTGCACTAGCCTTGCTTGCGCCCAAACCATCATCACGAGTTGGCGCTATACCTTTAAGAAGAGCGATTATTTCATCACCTGAAAGAGTTTCATATTCTAACAAGCCTTCTGCTAAGATTTTTAAGTCTTTAGAGCGTTTTTTCAAAATTCTTGTGGCTTCACTATAAGCATTATCAACAAGATTGCGTACTTCTTCATCAATAACTCGAGCAGTTTCTTCTGATACATTCTTTGATTGGGTAACTGAATGGCCAAGAAAAACTTCTTGTTGGTTTTCGCCATAAGCAACTTTTCCTAATTTATCAGAAAAACCCCATTGGGTAATCATGGCACGTGCAAGACGTGTTGCTTGATCAATGTCTGAAGAAGCGCCTGAAGTTATTTTATCTTTACCAAAAATAAGTTCTTCTGCTACTCGGCCAGCCATCATAATAGTAAGTCGAGATGTCATTTGCTCATAAGACATAGAAATTTCATCACGCTCAGGTAATTGCATAACCATGCCAAGCGCTCGACCACGAGGAATAATTGTTGCTTTATGAACTGGGTGTGCCGCTGGAACACTAATTGCAACCAATGCGTGGCCACCTTCATGATAGGCGGTTGCTCGTTTTTCGTCTTCGCTCATCGCAAGTGTGCGTCGTTCTGCCCCCATCATAACTTTATCTTTTGCATCTTCAAATTCTTGCGCCGTTACCATGCGTTTTTCTCGACGCGCTGCAAGAAGTGCTGCTTCATTAACGAGATTTGCAAGGTCAGCCCCAGAAAATCCGGGTGTTCCACGAGCTACTATTTTAAGATCTACATTTGGTGCAAGAGGCACATTTTTTACGTGAACTTGTAGGATTTTTTCTCGTCCCATAATATCGGGATTAGATACTACAACTTGCCTATCAAAACGACCGGGGCGCAAAAGCGCTGGATCAAGAACATCTGGTCGGTTAGTTGCGGCAATTAAAATAACGCCTTCATTGGTCTCAAACCCGTCCATTTCAACAAGTAGTTGGTTTAATGTTTGCTCACGCTCATCATTACCGCCACCCAAACCTGCGCCACGATGGCGACCAACTGCGTCAATCTCGTCAATAAAGATAATACAAGGGGCGTTCTTTTTGCCTTGTTCAAACATATCACGCACACGAGACGCACCAACGCCTACAAACATTTCAACAAAGTCAGATCCAGAAATTGAGAAAAACGGCACATCAGCTTCACCTGCCACTGAGCGTGCTAATAGGGTTTTACCAGTTCCCGGAGGGCCAACTAACAAAACGCCATGTGGCATTTTGCCGCCCAAGCGTTGAAATTTGCTTGGATCACGTAAAAATTCAATAATTTCTTGTAAATCTTGTTTTGCCTCATCAATGCCTGCAACATCGTCAAACGTTACTTTACCTTGAGATTTTGTAAGCAGTTTGGCTTTTGATTTGCCAAAACCCATTGCGCCGCCTTTGCCGCCTTGCATTTGACGAATAAAGAAAAACCAAACACCAATAATAACCAAAAACGGTAACCATGAGCTAAGAAGAATTGCCCAAAAAGGACTAGATTCTTTTTCTTCTATGCTAATTTGCACACCTCTTGATTCTAGGCGAGAAACAACATCAACACCATCGGGTAATAAGGTTTTAAATTGAGCGCCATCTCTTAAAGTTCCTACTAATTGATTTTCAATAATAGTAACTGAGGTGACATTGCCAGTATCTACATCGCTTATACATTGGCTATAATTTCTTTCAATGCTAGTTGTTTGTTTGGTTGAAGATTGAAAGACTTGAAATAGCCCCATTAACATAACGAGGATAATAAGCCAGACAGCGAAGTTCTTAACATTGGTGTTCATTATTTTTCCTGGTTTTTCCTGGTTTTTCCTGAATTTAGCACTATTGCTAAAAAATAATTGGGAGTTGATTTGTTCAGAATGTAAGTTGCCTAACGCTAGGTTACAAGGGAACATTTTGCTTATGATTACTTTTTTTACTTATAGTTTATTTACTTCTCATATTTCAACTCATTTTCTGTAAAAATATTTTTCAATTTTATAGTTTTATCTTTATCAATTATATGTGTTCCAAGAGCAATAATATTTTGATTATTGTCGCGAACTAGTGGTGCGGATCTAATATTTGACATTGGCGAAGATGTTATAAAGCTAGGCATGTCCTTTAAGTCAGCTCTATTAATATTAATTGATGAAGATATATTTATTTTTTCCTTAGACGATTTCTTGGACAATATATTTTCAATTATAAATCTATTATCCCAATAAACCTTCTCCCCTGCATTAAGAATTATGTTGTTTTTAGGTAGATAAGATAATTCCTTAGAAATTTCAAAATAATTATCTTTGATAGCAATATTGCATTTATGCAATGTTAGCTTTTTGAAATTTTTATCATTTTGCATTTTTTCTGATAATTGTTCAATTTTTGCTAAAGCAAACGGCTTTGCATCATTGCCAATATATCTAATTGCTTTTTGCAAGATTCTGATTTTTATTTCGTCACTAAGATCTATAAAACTTTGCTTATCAATGTGTAAAATTCCCAAAATATCTATTGTTGTGATTTTTTTAAAACTGTCTAGGCAATGTTGTTCAAGCGCATTATTTGCACGATTAATACGTTTTGAGAAAATTGAAAATTGCCTTTCATCTAAGCCAAGTTCAAAAAGTGAGGGCAATATTTTTCGCCAGCGAATTCGCTCAAAATTTTTATTTTCATTACTTGGATCATTTATTGCCTTTAAGTTAGAATTAGCAACTATTTCATGAAGAAGTGGAGGTGAAATTTCAAGAAGGGGGCGGAATATTTTTACCTCTTCAACTTTAGAAAACTTGCTCATGCCGCCAAGCCCTTTTATACCAGAGCTATGCGCCATACGCATTAAAATGGTTTCTGCTTGGTCATAGGCATGATGGCCAGTTAATAAGATTTCGACTTTATCTTGTTTCATTGCTTGTTTAATAAGTTGATAGCGTGCCGCCCTTGCCTTTTCTTGTATCCCTGTTGTTGGTTTTTTACCTTGCCAGCTTAGCGACTTAGCTTTTAGGCCAAGTTTTTTCGCTTGCGCAATTACAAAGGCAACTTCTTTATCACTATTGGGGCGTAATTTATGATCGATTGAATAGACAATAACCTGTGGTGCTTTATCTATTTTACTAACCCATCTTGCAACTATTAGCATTAAAGCTAAACTATCAGATCCACCTGAAACACCAAGTGCTATTTTTTTATAGGCTTTTATTGGAGATAATAAATCGTCAAAATTTAGCATTTTGCTTTGTTAATTTCCTCATTCAAGCGAGTTGTTATTTCGCTTGAAATATCTTTGTAGCGAAGAGTTACTTCTTCAAATGTACGACAAGCTGTTACAATTTCCCCAGCTCCAGCTAATGCTTGTCCTAGTTTTAATAATATTTCAGGAGCTTTTTTTGAGCCTGAATAAGATTGAAATCCGCCTAATAAAATATCGGCAGCCTCTTGATAATCCCCTCGCAATATTAGCGCTTCACCAAGCCAACTGGTAGCATCTGGTGCTTGTGGGTGGGGTGGAAAGAGAGCAATAAATTGTCTAAATTGCTCTTCGGCAAATGTAAAGTCACCACGTTTTACCGCTTCAAACCCTGCGCTATATTGTGCATTAGCATCTGCCTTTGTAACAATCTCAACAAAGGGAGCGTCTAAGTCCAACGCTTTTGAGGATAGGTTAACCTGTTCGTTTTCTAGTACGCCCAGCGGTTGACCTGGTATTGAATTTTCAAGCCCTATTGCTTGATTGTCATGTGTTGGTGCTTCAAGTGCTTGACCATCAAGTGCTTGATTATTAAGTGCATTACTACCAAGTGTTTGGGCTGCATTTGGCGACACCTCCCCGATAGGCATATCGCCATCGGATAAAGGTGTCGCATTAGTTGTTCCCAAACCACCTACCTCAAGTTGTTCGAAACGAAATTCATAATCTTCTTGTTGACGCTCTAAAAAGGTTTGCATTTGCGTCATTTGAAATTGCAATCCTTCAACTTGCCCAGTTAATATTCTCACCTGCTCTTCAAGTTGAACAATTCTAACATTAAGTGCTGCTACGCTACGTGCTGATTGCGCAACAATTATTGGGGCATTGACCTTAACTTCATTGTTTGATGTACCATTTATTTGCGCAATAGTACCTGCGTCAATGATATTTTTGGGGCTTGAGCCATTGGCGCTTTGGGTTAAGCCAAATAGAGCTATAAATAGCCCTAAGCTAAATAATAGAGCTAATATTTTTTTAGCTTTATTATTCAAAAAAGAATTTATCATATTTTCCTCCTTTTGTTTTGATTAAATATAAGTCTAACCACTAATTGCGCTTAAAAAAAAGCATTAAATGTAAAAACGCCAGACTCCTACATGAGACTGGCGTTAAAAATTTCAAATCTATAATAAAATTAGAGGGCTAGTTGCGCTCTAATTTATAACCGTAACGGCACGTCGATTTTGTGACCAGCATGATATATCATTACAAACGGCAACTGGGCGCTCTTTGCCGTAAGCTTTCGAATTAATACGATTAGCGGAAACTCCACGACTAATTAGGTAATTAACTGCTGCTGCTGCACGTCTTGCGCTAAGTGCAATATTATATTCACGTGTGCCACGCTCATCGGCGTGCCCTTCAACAATTATGTTGTAATTTGAATATTTACTAAGCCAAGCGGCCTGTTTGTTGAGTGTTTCTTGACCAACGCTTGTAACAACAGAACTAGCAGTATCAAAGAATATCCGATCGCCAACTGTTACTAGAAATTCTTGTTGTGATCCCGGTGTGCCACCGTCAATATTATTAGTAGGTGTGCGAGCACAAGCAGAGATAAATCCAACTAGTCCGATTATTAAAAGGGTGCGAATAATTTTTGATATTGATAAAGAGAAACGCATTGGCTCTACTTTCATGGTTAGGTTTTAATAAGATTA
>JAJRPR010000049.1 GCA_024280655.1 Alphaproteobacteria bacterium
AGGCGCATGAACATTAGTTTGCGTCCAATTCATAATTTCAACCATTTCAGGCCAATAGCGCACCTCTTCAAACGGCAAATGAGCGATTGGCGCTCCAGTTACAATAAAACCGTCAAATTTTTTAGCCTTCACATCTTCCCATTTAGAATAAAATTCTTCTAAATGATCTTGAGGGGTATTTAACGACTTATGCTCAGAAATTCGCACTAATGTGAGATCAATTTGCAATGGAGTTGAGGCTATTAGGCGAGCAAATTGGATTTCTGTTCGCTGTTTATTGGGCATTAAATTAAGCAGGCCAATATTTAGCGGTCTAATATCTTGTCTTGTAGCACGTGTTGAATCCATAACATCAACATTTTCAGCTTCAAGAATTTTTCTAGCAGGTAAATTATCTGGAATACGTATGGGCATAATAAATCTTTTATGTTTGTTGCGTTTGATGAAAGTTATTGGCAATTTCAAAAGCACTATTTACGATCTGAAATTGCCTCTAACATCAATGCATTAAAATCATTGCCATCACGAATTGTAGCAACATCTTTTGAGCTAATAATATAGCCATATCTTTTTGCTAAAGCCTGATAGCGTGGAAGCCTATCATTTAATAAAGCTTCAAAACCCCAAGTAGCAAACCCTATTGGATCAACGTCTAAATCATCTTTAATTGCGTGAACATCTTTATATTCGCGCCATTTTTTTAATAAAAATTCTGGACGATAATACATAGGTTTTGGAGCTTTTTTAAAGCGATCTACCAGCTTTTGCGCATCATCATCTGTACCCTCAATATAAAGCAAAGCAGTGTTTTTTGTAAGAGTTTTAATGATTTCATCATTGTCATTTTCAAGGTCAATCACTTCAATAAGCGAGCCACCTGTGTCGGCAATAAAATCACTATAATTATAAAGATCTTTTGCTCTTTTTATAAAATAACTTATATCTTTGAGCGCATAAAGTTCAGCAATTCTATGTTGCTCTTGGCGTAATTGATATTGTTCAAATGGCAGACCGCCCTTTTCTGGATTACCCGGAGTGCCAAGATAAGTTGAAAGCGGCTCAAGATTATCAAAAGTAATATTTGAAGAAATATAAATAGAATCGGATGCCAATAAATCATGCAAAAACGGCACTTTCATCGCTTCACGCTTAAAATTATCAACAATATACTCGCCCATATGGCGTGTACCAATACGATAATCAACGGAATAATGAAACCAACTATTCTTGCGCAAAATAGCGGATAGGTGGGTCTTGCCAACTCCCGACATACCAAAAACTGTAATGGCTCGTTGATCTATTTCACTATATTGTTTCGCATTATCAAAAAACATAAAACACTCAAATTCATTCTTAAAAATTATATTTTGATGTACCAGAGGTCAGGGTGCGGCACAAGTATAGAAGAGCCTTCTATAGTAATGAATTGGGCACGATTTGCCTAGCGATAGGTAATAACTAACCGCTTAAAAATGAATTCTCTTACAATAACTAAGCAAATATCTAATAAAAACAATCACTTAACAGTTTGGCATTGCTTTTGCATAGTCTTAGACGAACAAGGCGCATAATGCGTCAAAATGTAATTGGAGAGTAAAATGGGCATTTATGGTGCATTAGCAACAGCAGTAACGGGTCTTAGAGCGCAATCTTTTGCACTTGAAAATATTTCAGGTAATATCGCAAACTCGCAAACGACAGGTTATAAGCGCATTGAAACAAGTTTTTTAGATCTCATTCCTGACGCACCAATTAAACAGCAAATTCCGGGAACGGTAATTGCTCAATCACGTAGCACGGTAAATGATGCTGGTGATATTGTATCATCTCCAAATGACACATATATGGCGATTAATGGTTCTGGTTTTTTTGTTGTGGAGCAACAAATTGGTCAAAATGACGGCAATGCTGTTTTTGGCGGTGCTAATTATTATACAAGACGTGGTGATTTTGACATCAATAAAGAGGGCTATCTGGTCAATGGAGCTGGTTATTTTCTTAAAGGTCTAGAGATTGATAGAGGAACAGGCAATGTTTCAGGCTCAGTTCCAGATGTTATTAAACTTTCAAATGCATTCCTTCCAGCGCAACAATCAACAAGACTTGATTATCAGCTAAACTTACCACAAATACCAAAAAATGCAGGCTATGATCCTTCTTCCCCAAACAGCGAAATTATGACTGCGGCTGATTATGTTGCAACCCCCCCCGATATTACCGCAACCACAACTGGGGCGGCACTTACAGGTGCAAATGATGCTGCAACAGTTATGGCGGCAGGTGAAAGCCTAACGCTAAATGTTGGCGGCACGAACGTTATTTTTGATTTTTTTGATGGCAATGCTGGCGCTTATGCAGGTGCAAATATTGGCATTGACGTGCAAACCACAGCGGCAGTTAGTATAACAGCTGCATTAGCTAACATGCAAACTGGATTGCAATCTTCTGGCGTTGCAGGAACAGCAGATGCAACAATAGCTATTGCTGGCGGTAATCTAGAAGTTACGCTTGGCACAAATACAACAGCCTCTTTCACAGCAACTGATGGCACTACGGGGCTAGGGCTAGCTGCTGCTGCAAATGACCCTATTGATAGCTCTCTAGCGGTTCGTGTGCCAGTAGTTCAAGCACAACAAAATGGTTCTTTCCTTGCTAATTCTGTAGCTGGCGGTGCGATAACTGTTTATGCTTCAAACGGCTCACCTGCCAATGTGCAAATTCGTTGGGCAAAAATTGATCAACCAGAACTTGGCGGCCCAGATCGTTGGAACATGTTCTATATGACCAATAGTGAAGCAGTGGGTGGTGAAACCATGTGGGTAAATGCTGGGCAAGATTATGATTTTGATAGTTCTGGCTCAATGTCACCATCAATAACTAGTACTACATTATCAAATCTAAGTGTTAACGGTGTAGCCATTGGTAATTTAGTTCTGCAACATAATTCCGCTGGAGTTACTCAATTTGCTGATCAAAGCGGTACTGCACAAGTTACCTCAATGTCACAAAATGGTTATCCAGCTGGCGAGTTCATTTCAGTTACAATTAACGAAGCAGGGCGAGTGGTTGCTTCTTATACTAATGGACAACAAATTGAAGTGGCGCAAGTTGTTGTTGCTAACTTTAATTCACCAAATTCAATGAAACGTCTTGATGGCGCCCTATTTGCTGCAACCTCAGAATCAGGAGAAGCCATTCTTAATAACGGCAACGGGATTCTTGGCGGTGCACTAGAATCTTCTAACACTGATATTTCAGAAGAATTTACCAAATTAATTGTTACCCAGCAAGCCTATACTGCTGGCACAAGAATTGTTTCAACCGCCGATGAGATGCTAAAAGAAGCTCTCAATATGGTTCGCTAATATATCAATTATTTAAGTCGGGTGATAGCGCTCGACTTGGTAGTGCCTAAATACTTAAGGAGTAAAGCGCAATGGGTCTAAGTGTATCACTTTCCAATGCTCTTTCTGGAATGAATGCAACCCAGAAAGGGCTTGAGGTTCTCTCACGCAATATTGCCAATGCTGGCTCTCCTGGTTATAATCGCCAATCATTAGTTTTAACCGATAGAAACAGTGCTTCTGGCTCTTATGTAAATTCTATTGGCGTTCAAAGAGCATTTGTTTCAGCTTTACAAATACAATATGGGCAGGGTGTTTCTTCGCTTGGCTATGCAGATTTAAGAGCTAGCTTTTTAGCAACTATTGAACAAACATTGGGCAAACCCGGTGATGTTGGCTCGCTTGGAGAAACCTATCAAAATTTTGAAAATTCTCTGCAAGCACTAATAACTTCACCCGATGATTATGCAACAAGAGCAAGCGTTGTTTCAAACGCCCAAAGCCTTGTGGAAACGCTAAATCGAACTACAGATACTATTCAGGGTTTGCGTCAAGAAACAGAAGGACAGCTAGCAAGTTCTGTCTCTGATCTTAATAGAATGCTCTCTTCGCTTGAGCAGATTAATGGCCAACTTAGAGATTTTAGCACTCAGGATAGCGGGCGAAATTCATTACTTGATGAGCGTGATAGGCTAGTTTCGCAAATATCAGAACTAGTTGATGCAAGGGTTCAATATCGCCCTGATGACACAGTTGCTCTAACTACTACTTCAGGTCTTGGGTTAATTGATAATGGCGCAACAAGATTTGAATTTCAAGGTGTTGGCGCACTTAATGCAAGTTCACAATTTAGCTTTGATGCTAACGAAAATGGGGTTGGCACACTTTCAGCAATCACTCCGTCAGGTTATGTGGTAAATGTTGTCGAGCAGGGTATGGTTCGCTCAGGACGTATTGGCGCACTAATTGAAATGCGTGATAATACCTTAGTTGAATTACAAAGGCAAATTGATGACATTGCCGCAACATTAGCGCAATCACTTTCAAGCGTTAATACGCAAGGTACTAGTGTTGCAGGCCCACCAGACGGCTTCTCGCTTGATTTAGCAAATATGCAATCTGGCAATGATTTCACAATTAATTATAGTGTTGGATCAGTTGAGCAAACCGTGCGTGTTGTAAGAGTTGATGACCTTACAAAACTACCAATGGATTATACAACAACCAACGGTGAGCGAGTTATTGGACTTGATTTTAACAGCGGTATTGGTGCGGTTGCAACAGCTCTTAATAGCGCTCTAGGCACATCAATTACTGTTACAAATCCTAGCGGTACTAATCTTCAAATTGTTGATGATGGAGCGCTTAACAATTCAAATATCAATGCTCTAAGTTCAAAAACCACAAGCAGTGCTAATCAGGGTGCAGGGCTTGCGCTTAATCTTTTTACAGATCAAAGCAGTGCATCTTTTACCAATTCACTAGATGGCAATGGACAACTAACAGGTTTTGCTGGGCGAATTAGTATAAATGAAGCCATTCTCAATAATAATGAATTATTGGTGCAATACACAAGCGGCGGCTCTTTGGGTGACAATTCAAGGGCGCAAACATTACTTAGCCAGCTAGAAAATATGAATTTTTCTTCTAATAGCGCCACCTCAAGCACCAGTGGCAGTTTTAGATTAAATGGCAATGCGCAAGATATGATTTCGCAGATGCTCAATTATCAAGGCACGGCAATATCAAGCGCTAATTCAACCAGACAAACACAAGAGCTTTCACTTGAAGCAATCGGCTCTCGCATGGCTGATAAATATGGCGTCAGTATTGATGAAGAAATGGCACGCCTAATGGAATTGCAAAATGCTTATGCTGCAAGCGCACGCATTGTTTCGGTAGTGCAAGAACTAATTAACACTCTAATGCAGATATAGGAGCAACTATGATAATTTCAAAATCATTATTTCCTTTAGGTAACGCATTTAGTTCTGTTGTTGATATGCAAAAGCGTATGGACATTTTACAAGTTCAATTAGCAACTGGGAAAAAATCGCAAAGCCTTTCCCAGCTTGGCAATGATCGCTCTTTTGACATGACAATAAGAAACCGTCAAAGCAGAATTAGCGCCTTTCAATCCAATATTTCTATCGTAAATTTGCGTCTAGATTTTCTTGGTAACAGCATGGAGCGCCTTGACGAATTAGAGGCTGAAAGTCGTGGCTCGGTTGCATCTGGCGGCATTGGCTCAAACGGCTCTAACATGATTACCACGCAAACTTTAGCAACTAACCGTCTTGATGAAGTGATTACTCTGCTCAATAGCGAAGTTAATGGACGCTATTTATTTGCTGGCGGTTTTAGCGATGCTCCACCGGTTGCATCATTTGATGCAATATTAAATGGTGAGGGGGGACGAGATGGTTTTAATACCGTTGTTGGTGAGCGAAAACTTGCCGATGCTGGAGCGGACGGCAAGGGCCGTTTAATTAATGACACACTACCCGCAACGACTTCCTCTGTTTTTGGCGGTGCGGTTGATGGAACTGAACTTTTATCAGATGCTGAAATTGGCTTTGCGAACGGTGAAACATTCACTCTTAGTGGTGGTGGTTTTGCACCAGTAAATATTGCCCTTACAAATATTGGCGGAGCAACAAGCGGTGCAAGCTTAGATATAGGCGTTGCCAGTATTGATGATTTTGTTGCTGAAATAAATGCGCAAGCAGGCGCAAATATTGCACAAGTTGAAAATGGCGAAATTGTAATAATAGCAGATGATTTAATCACACCTATTGCAACAGGCGGCACAGCAACTACTGGTATGATAGCGGCTAACCCAAACTTAGACACAGTTGCAATTTCAGAAGATGGAGCGCATCCTTTTGGCTTCAAACTGAGCACGCTCTCAAGCACTTCAAGTGCTGTTAATCTAACTTCGCCAAGTGGCACACCTGCCGCACTTGAAGTGCAATTTACTGGAACACCTGTTTCTGGTGAAACAATTAGTATTGGGCTAACTTTGCCTGATGGAGAAAGCTATACTCTTGAGCTTAAAGCGGTAAGTGGTGCGCCAGCTAATAGGGGTGAATTTCAAATTGATGGCGATGTAAATATAACGGCGGCAAATTTCTCTCAAGCCTTAAGCGATGAATTATTACAATTACAAACAACAGTTCTTGAAGCTAGCTCTACCTACGCAGCGGCAGATAATTTTTTCAATGCAAGTGGCGATGATATTATGCGAGTTGATGGGCCACCATTTGATAGCGCCACGGCACTAATTGCTGCAACCCCAACAAATACTGTTGCTTGGTATCAGGGTGAGGATAGCAATAATGCACGCCAAAGCGTTAGAGGGCGAATTGATGAAACTACTTTAGTTAATTATGGTGTACAAGCCAATGAAACTGGTATGTTAGATCTTGTAAGAGCACTTGCGGCATTAAGCGTTGAAGATTATCCTAGTGGTGATGCTAGCGCTAATGAGCGTTTTGCTGAAATGACCTCAAAGCAATTAATGCGTCTTGCAGAATCTAATAATTCTAGGGCAGGCTCAATAGAGCTTATAACTTTAGAATTAGGCATAGCAAAAGCCACGAACAATAGCGCCAAAGAGCGCCATACTAATTATCAGGTGCAATTATCTATTATGCTCTCAGAAATTGAAGAAGCACCTATTGAAGAAGTAGCAATGGAATTATTAGCCCTTCAAACTCGCCTACAAGCCAGCTATCAAACCATGTCAGCTGTTAGCCAGCTAACTTTGGTGAATTTCATTAAATAAAGATTTAATATTAGGTTATTTTGCAGTTCTTAGACCGCTAGCAATTTCACGATTTATATTGATTAAAACGCTTAAGTTTTCAGCGCTAGGCTCTGATGCCATTTTTAGCGTATGATTAAAAACAAACAACCCAAGATTTGCAATATTTTCTCGTGCTTCTTTTGGCAGTGGATTATCTTCTTTTGTAACAGCATTAAGAAAAATTGACCAAAGCCTACGATTATAGGTAAGAGCAACATTTAGATTGGATTTTTCTGTTTCCCAATTCTCTTGCACATAAATCATTTTTGCGGCAGCTTTAACCAATAATTGCGCCTCAAGATTACGAGGACTAGCCGTTTGTGTCGCTGTTTGTTGGTATGCTTGTGCTGCTTGTTGTTGCATTTAATAATTCGCTTTCATAATCAATTAGTTTTTTTGCGCTTCTTAATGCCTTATACAAATCTAGGGTTAATATCTGGTTATTTATTTGATCAATTATTGGTAAAGTTGACGGTGCGGCTTTTAAAAAATCATTGCTAAGAGAAAAATATTGCTCCCGCAATTTACCAATATCATTATCTAAATACATAAGCTGAATACAAAAATAAATGCGCTTTGCAGGAGAATTAGCAGTTGCCTCAGTTAAAATATCTTTCTCACGCAATATTGGCGCATCACCATCAATGAAAAGTTTTGTCCTCTGATCCGAATTAGTAATAACACAATTCCCGATCAATAATCTCTCGCCAGCCTTAAGCTCAACCTTTAACGGCATAATGCCTCCATTTGTTTTAATATATTTGGAGCGGATTAGATTGATATGTCAAGCAAGTTACGCAATTAAATGTACAAGCACTTGTAATTTATTATAAAAACCCTAAATTTTAATTCACATCTTTAAGGTCTAACATGTCAAAACCGCCAAAAATAATTTCAGATAAATTAGGTATTGCATTTAGCAATATTAGTGATGCAACTATGGAGATTTTTACACCAACTTTAAGGCTTGGCGTAACAGGATTATCAAGAGCTGGAAAAACCGTTTTCATCACTTCACTAATCCATAATCTATTAACCAACGCATCATTACCAGCCTTGAGCGCACAAGCTGAGGGGCGTTTAATCGCAGCTAAACTAAGTGAACATCCAAAACAAACAATTCCCCGCTTTGCCTATGAACAGCATCTAAAAGCCATTACAGATAAAAATCCCTATTGGCCAAATAGTACCAGCAACATTTCGCAAATTCGTATCACACTAAAGTTTCAAAGCAATAATTGGCTTATCTCACGCTTTGGCTTAAGCAAAATAAATATTGATATTATTGATTATCCGGGGGAATGGTTGCTTGATCTAGAATTGCTAAATATGAGTTTTGCTAATTGGTCAAAAATCGCATTACAGCAATCCTTGCGCCCCAACTCAAAAAAACACTCAAAAGAGTTCTTTGAAGTTCTAAAGAAAATTGACCTTAATGCAGATGCAACAGAGCCAGACGCATTAATCTTAAAACAAGCCTTCACTCAATATTTGCGAAATAGTAAAAAAGATGAAGGCTCTATTTCAACCTTATTACCGGGAAGGTTTTTAATGCCGGGTGATTTAGAAGGTTCACCCGCCCTTAGTTTTTCGCCACTACCAGCACAAAAAAACCCAGTTAAAAACACCTCGCTTTACGCAATGTTTGAACGTCGCTTTGAAGCATATAAAAGTCAAGTTGTTAAGCCATTTTTCATCGAGCATTTTGCACAATTAGATAGGCAGATTGTATTGGTAGATGTGTTGCGCTCTCTTAATCTTGGGCACCAAGCAATTAGTGATTTAGAAATAGCGCTAGAGCAAGTTTTAGCATGTTTTAACACTGGCTCAAAAAATCCTCTTATGCAGCTAATAACTCGCAAAATAGATAAGATATTATTTGCAGCAACTAAAGCCGATCACTTACATCATACATCGCATAATCGCTTAGAAACAATATTAAAACGCCTAGTAAAAGACGCAACAAAAAAAGCAAAATTTACCGGCGCACAAACAAACTCCATTGCACTAAGTTCCATTCGCTCAACATTTGAAAATGAAATAAAACAAGATGGCGAGAAGCTACACACCATTGTTGGCTATCCACAAAAGGGCGAAAAACTAGCTAAAGAAATTTATGATGGCAAGACAGAAATAGCCTTATTTCCCGGTGACTTACCAAGTGAAGTCGAATCAATTTTTCAAGATAAAAAACACCCTATAAAACTTAATTTTTTGCGATTTTTACCACCACAAAAATTTAACAAAAATGACAATGATGAAATTATTTTGCCCTATATTAGATTAGATAAAGCGCTTGAGTTTTTAATCGGAGACTGGCTGAAATGAGAAAA
>JAJRPR010000050.1 GCA_024280655.1 Alphaproteobacteria bacterium
CTGACAAAATTGAATTAAAATCACGAGTAAAGCACGTTGCAAATGAGCGTGAGAGAATGCGCATTGCAGAAATGGAGCGCTTAAGAAATAACGAAGGCAAGAGAAGTAGCGCACGTTCTGATATTAATTCAAAAAAATATATGGAAACTATTGTTGAGAAATTTTCTCTAAAAAAAGCTTTCGTAGATGAAAATACCAAATTAAAATTAACTCAAGCTGGCTATCGTAGTAAGTCTTCTATGACTACATTTTTGTTTTTTAGATTTGTAACTCCTATTATATTATTCTTTGTTGTTTTTGCATATTTGGCATTAGTAATGATGAGTGAAGAACCTTTATATATGTCAGTGCTTTATGCTTTTGCTGCGGCTTTGGTAGGCTCTTATTTGCCTGTTATATTATTAAAAAATACGATTACTAAACGCCAACAATCAATAAAAAAAGCATGGCCTGACTGCTTAGATTTATTGTTATTATGTGTTGAAAGCGGAATGTCGATTGAACTTTCATTTAAGAGAGTTGGTAAAGAAATGGGACAGCAAAGCGCTGAATTATCTGAAGAGTTAACATTGACCAATGCCGAGCTTTCTTTTCTTGAAGAGAGAGGGCAAGCCTTTAAGAATCTTGGCTTAAGGACAGGGTTAGATGCTGTAAGTGCTGTGATGACTGCTTTGATACAGGCTGATAAATACGGAACGTCGATTGGCCAATCTTTGCGTATTATGGCTGAAGAGGGGCGAAATGATCGTATGATGGCAGCTGAGCAAAAAGCGGCCTCACTTCCACCAAAGCTTACAGTGCCGCTTATTTTATTTTTCCTACCAGTATTATTCATTGTTATTATGGCACCAGCAATGCTGCAAATATTTGGCCCTGGTGGAATAATAGGCTAGAATAATCTAGGCTTTTGTTTTTGTTGAAGACCAAAATCATACATTAGCCCAGTTCTTTAGGTGTTCAGCAACCGATGTGAGTTTTATACTAAAAGTGTCCTCTAATATTTTGGTATTAACAATCATGTCGCCACCGTTCAGTTTTTCCAATGAACTATAAAGATCGCTAAGTGCAAATGCTACACCTTGGTTGTTAAGCGCATCTCCGACACGCTGGCCGAATTCGGCTGGTGTTAACGGTCTAAACTCTACTGAACGGCCAATCCATGTTGAAATGAGGCCAGCTAATTCGGGGCTGGTCAACGCATCAGGCGTTCCGATTTCATAGGCGTTTCCTGCCAAATCAGGACGATTTAAAGCAGCAACTGCAATGCGTGCTTGGTCTAGGTGAGATGTCCATTGTACTTTTGTTGTTGTGGGTATTGGCGGGTAATCCAAAACACCTTGTGTGTGTAAGTCTGGCAGAAAAAATTCAGGCAGAAGATTTTCCAAATATATTGCTGGCTGAAGAATAATGGAGGGGATTTTGCAATTTTGAACTGCTTGCATTCCTGCTGTTCCACTATCAACAACTACGGATGATGCATAACGTGAACCAGTTGGGCCACTGGTTGTATAAACCATCAAGGGCAAGGAACTACGGTGGGCAGCAGTGATAATGGTTTTTAACCAGATTTGCGAATCGTCTGGCCCAAGTGGCATAGGTAAATGAACAAAGGCTGCATCAACATCGCTAAACGCTGCCGTGATAGCTTCTTCATCCCCAAGGTTTGCCGCAAAGGCTTCAGCATGGGGGTGCATTTTAGCTATTCTATTGGCATCGCGCGCAACCGCACGAACATGCATGCCCCGTGAAAGAGCCTCATTAACAACTGGTGCGCCTTGTGAACCAGTTGCGCCAAATATTGCTACTGTTTTTGCCATGATTGATAATCTCCTGTTATTGTGTAAGAATTTTAGATAGCAACAATCAAAACGTAATTCTACATGCAGGAACGTTTGTTACGTACATGGGTGTAATCAAGTGTGAAGGAAAATAAAATCATGTCCGTACTCTCTCTAGAGAATGAAGAAGAAACTTGCTCGGTTGAAATGACTGTTGGTGTCATTGGTGGCAAATGGAAGCCCGTGATTTTATTCCATTTAATGTCAGGAGAAAAGCGTTATTCAGAACTTCGGCGTCTGGTAGCAAAGGCATCGGACAGAATGTTGACACGCTCGCTGCGTGAATTGGAACAAGACAATTTGCTTTCGCGGCATGTGTTTGCGGAGGTTCCCGTACGTGTGGAATATAAGCTCACAAAGGACGGTAAAACGTTACTCCCCATATTAGAAGCAATGAGTGCATGGGGCAGCAAGCGAAATATTAATTGAGGGTGACTGCTTATTCACACTAGTTCTATATTAAATGAAACACATACTGTTTATATTTTAATTACCATAGCAGTTAGATACATGAATATAACACTAAAGGCTATTCCGCTAAGCGCATATCTATCTAGCGTTATTTGGCCGCCTTTTTCGCCTCGCATTGCATAAGATCCAACCTCAAATAACACCTGCAAAATTGCACCAGCAGCTATGGCCATTGCAAAAGCAGCCCATTGCGGAGCTATAGCATAACTACCAAGCCAGATGCCTGGTATGGCTGGCGCACCAGCGAGCAAAACAAGGCCAACAAAAACAATAGTAGGTGGTTTTTTCTTTACTAGTGGTGCGGCAATGGCAATGCCTTCGGTTAGATTATGCACCGTAAAACCAATAACAAGGAATGCACCTAAACCTGCCGCCCCAGTGGCCAATGCTGTGCCAATAGCCAACCCTTCACCAAAATCATGCAGCCCTATTCCAAGTGCAACATAGGTTGCAAGCGCCAGTCCACTAGGTACGCCCTGCCGTCGCCCCATAGCTATTAATCCTAAACAAGTCATTCCAGCAACTAACACAACCATTCCCGCGCCCTGAAATGCAGGTGATGCTGCACGGCCAAATTCTAGCGCCGCCTCCATCGTATCGATTAATAAAAAAGCCAACATGCCAACTGTTAAAGCCAGAAAAAATCGCATGCCTTGACGTTGCATAGTACGCATAAGGGGGAAAAACATCATACCAATAGCAACGGGCAATATCCCAACAAATGCGCCGATAAGAGCTTGAACCCTTAGGCTACTTACTTGGCCAGTTGGCACATCAATAGCCACCTCAATTACATGATCAAATGTTACGCCTGTATTGGTGACTAATCTTAAAGCATGCACCTCTCCTTGCACCCAAGGATAGGGGATATTTATCCAAGCAGAAGAAATCCTACTTAGCGTCCCCTCTGGCGTTTGCGTAAAAGCCCAATAGGCATCATCTACCTGAATTTGAGCGATGGTCATTGCCTCATCACCGCCAGCACGAATTTTTAGATTAATGCCCGTTTCATCAAGGAATACTCGCTCAATAGTTAATTTTTCTACTGGTGGTGCGCCACTGTCAAATAGCTTGAGAGGGTCCGAATTTATTAGCCATACGGCCGCAACTGCTAATAATATTAGAGGAACGGTTATATATAAAACTAGTCGGAAAAAATTTACGTTGTTTGTAGGTTGTGGTTCAGAATTATCATCTGCTGTTTCTATGTTGCTCATGATATTTCCTCTACCACGTCGAACATACCTACCCAGCCCAGTTCGGCAAATTCTGCCTGATGAGCATGAAACATATATTGTCCAGTTTCATGGTTCTCAAACGAAAACTCAATTATACCACGTTGAGCCTGACATTGCATGATAGTATCAACAATGCGCGAAGTTGGGGTTAGTGTTGTACCATGATCGTAATAATCAAAAAAATTACCGTGTAAATGGAAGGAATTATCGGGTCAAACTCGGTGGTATTAACCAAATATATTCGTACAGGTTTTGACTTTTCTATTTTTATTGGGTGCTTCATGAAGTGATGGGCGACAGTATTTATAGCGTAAAATTCATTTTCACCATCAAAATTAGTGTCAAAAGCATTCATTATCATAACAAATTCTCGCCATTGTTTGTTTTGTGGTGTGCCAAGAAGTCGAGACTTAGCCACATCTGCAAATTCTGGATGTAAATCTGGGTCTGGATCAACAATGAATGCGCCATACATACCTTTATGCATATGGCGAACTAACGGCAAAACATGGCAATGATAAAGATGGCAACCAAATGGGGTTGCATTAAATTCATAGATAAATTCTTCACCGGGATTAATCACACCGGGAGTTCCGGGAATTCCGTCCATACGTGCTGAATGAATTCCATGAAAATGGATTGAGTGAGGGTGAGAGCCAAAATTTTTGAATATAATGCGTAATTTTTCACCCTCTGTGGCACGCAATGTTGGCCCCGGCACTCGTCCGTTATAAGTCCATGCAGGAAAGAAAACCCCCGGAGCAATTTCAATTTCTTTATCTATTGCCTCTATTTCAAATGTGCGTATTGCTCGCCCGCTCTCATCTTTTGTAACAACTCCGCTATCCCAATCACTTAACATTTCGCTAGCGTCAAATCCATTGGTACTAGTATCAACATCACCAACTGTTATCATATTTCCTAATGATTTTTTATCATTGCTCTGCCTGATAATATCTTGTTTGTCAGAACTGGCAACTGCTCCGTGCTCAGCAGCTTTTGCAGATTGAGCAGAGTTTAATCCAGCTAGCGTTGAGCCGCCTACCAAAGCAACACCTGCAGTTAATAAGCTTCTTCGATCAACTAGATTTTCACTCAGATTCTTTGGCGGATTCTTCACTATATTCCCCTATATATAGGGTATAATTTGCTTACTGCAATTAAGAATTATTAGCAACAAGAAACATTATTAATAACAAGCAGCTTCAAATATCAATTAGATTTTGCAAAGACTTGACAATTTCTTAATAGAATTCAATGCTCATAAAAAAGAATGAATTGTCAGGGGTAAAATTTGCCAAAAGGGAATAGGCTACCAAGCGGAATTAGAACATTTGTGCGTTTAGTTGACGCTATGAACCGATTTATTGGTCGGATTACAATGTATCTGATTTTTGTAATGATTGCTGTTTTGATTTACTCCACAATCATGAAAAGTTTTTTCACGCCTTCCCTATTTACCCTAGAAATTGCTCAATTTTTAATGGTTGCTTATTTTTTGTTAGGCGGCCCCTATTCTATGCAAACTGGTGATCATGTACGTATGGATCTTGTCTATGGTATGTGGTCAGATAAAACTCGTGCGTGGGTCGATATTTTTACGGCAATATTTTTATTCACCTATCTAATAATTTTACTTTATGGTGCAATATCATCAACTGCCTATTCGATGGGCGTTGGGGCAAACGGCATTTTGGAGCGTAAATTCTCTGCTTGGCGTCCTTATATGTGGCCAATTAAAACCATTATGTTAATTGGCATATTTTTGATGTTATTGCAGGCGATGTCGGCGTTTTTCAAAGACATTGCTAAAATTAGAGGGGAAACCCTTTAATGAGCTATGAAATGATAGCGCTTTTGATGTTTGCATCAATGATGTTGATGTTAATGACTGGGCAGCGAGTATTTGCAGCCATTGGCGCGGTTGCTTCAATTTTTTCTTTGTTCCTATGGGGTGATGGCGGCTCAGAACTTGCCTTTTCAGCAGCAATAAAATTGATGAATTGGTATCCATTGCTAACATTACCGCTATTTATTTATATGGGATATATGCTCTCGGAAAGCGGCATTGCTGATGATTTATATGAGATGTTTCATGTTTGGTTTGGCGGCTTAAGGGGTGGATTAGCGATTGGCACGATTGTGCTTATGGTAGTGATTTCAGCGATGAACGGATTAAGTGTTGCTGGCATGGCGATTGGTGCAACTATTGCGTTACCCGAATTATTAAAGCGGGGTTACGATAAAATCATGGTAACGGGGGTGGTGCAAGCGGGAAGTTCGCTCGGCATTTTAGTGCCACCAAGTGTGGTATTGGTGCTTTATGGCATGATTGCCCGCCAGCCAGTCGGCCAGCTTTGGCTTGCTGGAGTATTACCTGGCTTAATGATGGCGTCACTATTTATTATTTATATTATTGTGCGTTGTCGTATTCAGCCTGAGCTTGGGCCAGTAATGCCAAAAGAAGATCGTGATATGCCATTGCGTGATAAATTGCGCTTGTTGCGAGCTGGAATTTTACCATTGTTAATTTTC
>JAJRPR010000051.1 GCA_024280655.1 Alphaproteobacteria bacterium
AACATTATAACCCAAATCCTCAAACTCAAGTTTTGGAAAATTCTCATCCATACATTTAATTTCTTGCAAAGCAATAATATCAGGCTGATGTTGTTTGAGCCATTCAAGAACAAGCGGCAATCTTGCCCTAATACCATTGATATTCCACGTTACAATTTTCATTATTCGCCTTAAGATATTCTTATATAGGGAAACATTGGAGTAATATAGTGGCATGAAGTATTTATCAATTCAATCCCACTTGCTTTTTGTTTTAGCCCCCACCCCAGCCCTCCCCGCAAGGGGGAGGGAGAAGAAAGGGAAACTCTTCGAAACAAGAGAGGCGGAAGTGAAAGAAATTCCCCTCCCCCTTGCGGGGAGGGGTTAGGGGTGGGGGTTAACATTGACTCTTAAATAGAATCGAGTTCTGCTACTTTTTGTTCTGTATTTTTGATTTTTAATCTTCTGAAGCAAAATAATAATGGCAAATTTCCAGCGAAAAAATTCTACTAGCAATGCTCATATTGGCAAGGAATTTGAAATAGCTGCTGCAAATATTTTTTCTTCAAAAGGGTATAAACTACACTCAAACTATGCACTTTCTATAGGAATTGAAGACAATAAAAAGGATCATTCGTTTGATCTTGGTTCTTTAACTCCAAAAATTATTGTTGAATGTAAATCTCATAAATGGACATCTGGAAATAATGTTCCAAGCGCAAAGATGACTGTGTGGAATGAGACAATGTATTATTTTGCTATTTCTTCTTCAGAGTATAGAAAAATATTGTTTGTTTTAAGAGACGAGCGTTCATCAAATAAAATGACTTTAGCGGAATATTATTTGCGTACTTATGCTCATCTTATCCCATCAGATGTAGAAATATGGGAATATGACGAGGGGAAGAAAGATGTAGTAATTTTGAAAGATAGAGTTCAAAATAAGAAATTGAATAAAGTTTTCAATTAAGCGAAGTAACTATAATTCAACGCAATAACAAGTTACAATTTTCATATCAAACCGCAAAACTAGAACCGCAACCACAAGATGCCACAGCATTTGGATTATTTATTTGAAATGATTGCCCTGCTAATTCATCAACAAAATCAATTTCAGAACCTTTCATAAATTCTAACGACATAGAATCAATCAAAACTATTGCGCTCTTTTCGCCCAACACTAAATCATCAGCATTTGCGCTTTCTTGCACTAAGTTATATTCATAAGAAAAGCCCGAACAACCGCCTCCATTTACGCTAATGCGCAATACAGTGCCATTTTGCTCTTTAGCAATAATTTTAGCAATTTGCTTTACTGCATTATCAGTTAAACTAACTTTATTTGAAATATCTATTTTATCTGTCATAAGGATATCCATGTTGTTTAATCTAAAATAGGACTAAAGGGGCGAAATGAAAAGGGCAGATTTACAAACATATCCAAAAAAAGCAATTTATGCTTCAAATCCTAGTAAATCTTTGGGGAGAACCTATGCAACAAATAATAGCCCCACTCGTTCTGAATTTCAAAGAGATAGGGATAGAATAATTCATTCAACCGCTTTTCGTCGTTTGCAACATAAAACGCAAGTTTTTTTGCACCATGAGGGCACGCACTATAGAACTCGCCTAACGCATACTTTAGAGGTTAGCCAAATTGCTCGCTCTATCGCACGGGCATTAGACGTTGATGAAGATTTAGCCGAAGCAATAGCTTTGGCGCATGATCTGGGGCATCCGCCTTTTGGACATGCAGGGGAGAGAGTGCTAAATGAAGGAATGAAACAATGGGGCGGGTTTGATCATAATTTGCAGGCTTTACGCACCGTACTAAAGCTAGAAAATCATTATGCTCAACATGATGGCTTAAACCTTACATGGGAAGCGCTAGAGGGAATATTAAAACATAATGGGCCAATTACAAATATCACTGATTCTGAAAAAATCAATCTAATCAAAAACTTAGACTATAAAACTCATGCAGGGTTAGAAGCGCAAATTGCCGCCATTGCTGATGACATAGCCTATAATTCGCACGATATAGATGACGCTTTGCGTGCTAATATTATTAGTATTGAGCAATTATGTGATGTGCCAATGGTTGGGGATATTGCCAGACAGGTGCTTAAAGAATATCCAAAAATTGAGCAAAATCGCCAAGCGCATGAGGTGCAAAGGCGGCTAATTACCCAAACTATAGAAAATGTAATTGCAACTTCTAATCTGCTTATTGCTGAATTAAACCCTCAAAATGTTGCCGACATTCGTCATTCGGAGCGCACTTTAATTTGTTTTTCTAATGAGTTTGCCAAGCAAGAAAAGCTCTTGAAAAAGTTCATGTTAGAAAAAGTCTATAATTCTCAAACAGTAGCAAAGCCTGTAAAGCAAGCAGAAAAAATGCTAGCGCAATTATTTGTGAGGCTTTTAGAAAAGCCAACATTGCCCAAAAATTGGCAAGCTAAATATAAAAAAGCAAATAGCAAAGCCAAGCGAGCAAGAGTAATTTGCGATTATATTGCTGGCATGACTGACCCCTATGCGATTGAGCTTTATCAAACTTTGTTTGACGAAAGCCCAAATTTTAGTTAATCGGCAGTTCAATCGTTCTTATGGATTAAATTATGGATATTTTTGCAGATTTTTCAATACGTGTAGCAAATGCAATAGAGCAATCTTTTGGTGGTGAGAAATTGCCCAAAACTTTGTTAGATCGCATTGTTGTTGAGCCGCCTCGAGATAGCTCACATGGTGATCTTTCAACTAATGCTGCGATGGTCATTGCCAAGCCTTTAGGCAAAAACCCTCGTGAAATAGCTGCCAAAATTGTTGAGTTCTTTGAGCAAGATGAAGATGTTAAATCAGTAGAAATTGCTGGGCCCGGATTTATCAATATAAGACTAAAGAGCCATGTTTGGCATCAGGTATTAGCCTCAATTCTTGAGCTTGGAAGTGAATATGGGCGCTCTGATATTGGCAAGGGAGAAAAGGTCAATATTGAATATGTTTCAGCCAATCCAACAGGGCCTATGCATGTGGGGCATACTCGGGGTGCGGTTTTTGGTGATGCACTTGCCTCATTAATGCAGTTTGTCAATTATAATGTAACACGAGAATATTACGTCAATGATGCTGGCGGACAAGTTGATGTTTTAGCAAAATCCGCATTTTTGCGTTACCGTGAAGCTTTAGGCGAAGATATTGGAAAAATCCCTGAAGGCCTATATCCGGGTGATTATTTAGTGCCAGTAGGGCAAGCACTTGTTAGCGAATTTGGCAAAACTTTGTTAGATATGCCTGAAAAACAATGGCTAGAACTGGTTAAATCACAAGTGCTTGATGCGATGCTCGACCTTATCAAACAAGATTTAGCAAAGTTAAATATCGAACACGAGATTTTCTTTTCAGAAAAAACTTTGCATGGGAAAAACGGTGAAATTGCCAACACTATTAAGTGGCTTGAGGAGCAAGATTTAGTCTATCAAGGAAAATTAGAGCCACCAAAAGGCAAAACACCAGAGGATTGGGAAGATAGAGAGCAAACGCTTTTTAGAGCATCAAATTTTGGCGATGACACCGATAGGGCATTAGTAAAATCTGATGGCTCATACACATATTTTGCTTCTGATATTGCTTACCATAGAGAAAAGTACATACGTGGATTTAATCATCAAATTGTGGTGCTAGGCGCAGATCATTCGGGCTATATCAAGCGCTTAAAAGCAGCAGTTAAAGCTATTTCAGATGGCGAGGCGGATGTTGATGTGCGAATTTGCCAGCTTGTTCGCCTTCTTCGCAATGGCCAGCAGATAAAAATGTCAAAACGTTCAGGTGAATTAGTAACTTTAGCAGAAGTTGTTGATGAAGTTGGCTCAGATGCTGTGCGCTTTATGTTGCTGTTTAGACGCAATGATGTGCCGCTAGATTTTGATTTTGCACTCGTAAAAGAGCAAACTCGCGACAATCCAGTTTTTTATGTGCAATATGCTCATGCACGAGCTTGTTCTATCTTTAGAACTGCCAAAAAAGAATTACCAGATATGGATATTAGTGAAGATGCACTAAAAAAAGCAGATATCTCATTAGCAAGTTCGCCAGAAGAATTAGAGCTAATTAGTATAATTGCGCAATATCCAAGATTAATTGCAATAGCCGCAAAAGCACATGAGCCACACAAAATTGCCTTTTATATTCATGAGGTTGCCAAAGGTTTGCATAAGTTTTGGGCTAAGGGAAAAGAAAATCCAAATTTACGGTTTGTTAATGCAAATAGTTTGAATGTAACATTAACAAGATTGGCTTTAGTTCACGCTGTAAATGTGGTACTAAAGAGCGGATTGGCAATATTAGGGGTTAACGCACCAGAAAAACTTTCATAATTCAGGCACATTGCTGTGTAAAACAAAACCATACCAAGTTTTAGGTTTTGTGAGTTAGTTAAGTAAAAGGTGTATAAAGATGGGTACTGTGCGTATGTCGAAAGATTTTGAACAGACAAATGAGTCCGATGATTTAATTGCAGAATTAGCGCGGTTAATGGCTGAAGATGCACGTGATGGAAGTAATCTTTCACAAGAATCTCCTATGTCAGCTGCTAATGATGAAGCTTTGATAGATAAAAGCGAGAGTGCGTTAGATGTTGAGCAAACTCCAATCCCTCAAATTGATAAAAGCTTAGACAATGTTTTAAGCGCTAGTGATAGGTTAAGTGTTACTCGTTCAGCAGAAGAAATTGTTGCAAGTGAAATGCTTGCTAATGAGCAAGGTTTGGCGCAAGAAAATGTACAAAAACCTAATTTGTTGGCTAACCAAGAATTAGCACAACCAGAGGTTAATGAGCAAGATCCAAGAGTTGCACTCTTTAAGCAAGAAGCAGTTGTAAAATCAGCACAAGCATCAAATGAGCCCGAAGCTTTTAGTCCACTAGAGGGCACAGATCCAATAGCTGATCTTATTTTTGAACAGCTAGGCGTGCAAGAGGCGACAGATTCTTTCGTAGATTCTTTGGACGAGAGAAATGACTTTTCCAATACAAAACCTCAGTTTGAACAAGCTAAACAAGATGCCTCTTTGGTTGCACCACAAGTTCCTAATAACATTCAACCTGTAGCAGCAAAACCAGTTCCTGTAGCGACAGAACAAGCTATTGATCCACTTACAGAAATAGAGAATCTAATTGGCGAAGCTGTTCGTGATAGTGCTATACCTCAAGAAACTTCAGAGCCTATTTTATCAGATATGAGTTTTGAAACTTCTCCTAATTCTATTGATCAAGCATCATTTGAAGCAGAATCAACTATTTTGGCTGCAGCTACAGATAGCCGCAATGTTGAAGCTTCTTTACAGCCCGCGCAAAGCGCTGACGAATATCACCCAGAAAACGAGCCGCAAAAATCTTCTTTTTTACGTTCAATTTTAGGGCCCTCGGTTGCAGGGGCTATTATATTAGCTGGAGGTTTTGGCGTTTATTATTATCTTAATCAAGACAATAGTAACGCTACAATACCAGTTCTTAGCGCCGATGGCACTCCAGAAAAAGTCATACCACAAACAACTGCTTCAAATAATACATCTCAATCAGTAGTTATGGATAATCTATCAGGTGAAGCTAGATCAACTGAAAATGAGCAACTTGTTTCTCGTGATGAAAGTCTAAATAATGACCCAATAGCAAGAGTAATTGCAACTAGCGAGATTACTCCGTCAGGTATTGCTAATCGCAAAGTTCGCACGGTAACGGTGCGGCCAGATGGTACAATCATCAGTGGTGATAGTGCTAGAGCGGGGAGTGAGGCATTGCCAGTTGATCGGCCAAATGTACCTGCTTTGCCAGCTAATTCGACTAATGCTGCTGCCTTGCAGGTAGATCAGCCAGTTACTTCAGCACAATCACCTCAGATTGAGATAGTAACAACAGCCACAGCTCCAATTGCAGTTGCTGTTGCGCCGCCAACCCCTGCTTCACGTCCTGTTACTCCTGTTGCTACTCCTGCAATAACTGGTGCGCCACCTACAAATTCTGGAGCAGTGAACTTATTAGCAAATTCAGCAAGCCAAAGCGTAGCAACTACTCCAAACACTCAAATTATTACTACAGGGCTTGCATCTGAAACAGGCCTTGCATCTGAAACAGGCCTTGCATCTGGAACAAGCGCCGCTGCTTATGTTCAGGTTTCATCACAACGTTCTGAGGATACTGCAAGAAGATCTCTTAGTGAAATTCCAACAAGATTTTCTTCAGTGATTGGCTCTAGCTCGCTTGAAGTGCAACGAGCTGACCTTGGTGATAGAGGCATTTATTACCGTGTGCGTATTCCAGCAGATTCTGTAACATCAGCTAATCAGTTATGTAATAATCTTAAGCAAGCTGGTGGTGATTGTTTCGTTCGCACTGATTAATAACTTTCAGGATTAAATTAAACTTGTTCAAGTTTTTTTGCCTAATTGCTAATATATCATAAAAATCTTTGCATTTATCACTAAATTTTATACAAGCAATTATGGTAAGTGATAATAAAGATTGGCTAGAGCAAGAACAGACCACTCAAAATGATAGTGGTGTTGTGCAAGATAATAGTGTCATGTATGTTGACATAAAGGGTTATGAAGGCCCGCTTGATCTTTTGTTAGACCTTGCTCGTAAACAAAAAGTTGATTTAGCAAATATCTCTATTTTAGCACTGGCTGAGCAATATCTTGAATTTATTGAAAAAATTAGAAAAAGCCGCATAGATATCGCAGCTGATTATTTAGTAGTTGCAGCATGGCTTGCCTATCTTAAAAGCCGCCTCATGGTGCCACAAACCCCATCAGATGATGAACCAAGCGGTGAGATGCTAGCGGCCATGTTGCAATTTCGTCTTAAGCGCCTTGAGGCAATGCGCAATTCGGGTGATCAACTAATCAATCGAGCAAGATTGGGTAGGCAAATATTTGCACGAGGTGCGCCAGAAAAAATAATAATAACTAATTCGCAAATCTATGAGGCAAATCTTTATGATTTACTCAAAACATATTCTGAGCAAAGAGAAAAAAATATAAAATCAAACTATGCACCAAAAAGACGAAATGTTTGGGCATTGCAAGACGCACGAGAGATTTTGCAACGTCTAATAGGTGATAGTATGGATTGGGTTTCTTTAGATAATTATCTAATTAAATATTTAGCTAAAGAAGAAGATTACACCACAATAATTGCATCTAGTTTTAGCGCCTCTCTTGAATTAGTGCGTGAAGGGCATGTAGAACTAAAACAATCGGCGCATTTTAAGCCATTATTGATGCGCCGTGCTAAAAATAATTGATATGAGAAAAAATGAATAGCGAAACAACAAATAGAAATAACGAAGATGATAGGCTTGATTTAGAGCTGAGGAATTTGCGCATAATTGAAGCACTAATTTTTGCCTCTGAAAAACCAGTCGCTCCTAAAGATTTGCAGCCATATTTAAGCGATATGGCCAATATTGATGCTTTGCTTGAAGAATTATCTAAGCTTTATGAGGGGCGGGGGGTTAATTTAGTCAAGCGAGGCGATGAATGGGCTTTTCGCACCGCTGATGATCTTTCATTTTTGCTTCGTAAAGATAATGTTGAAACTCGCCCCCTATCACGTGCATCATTAGAAACCCTATCCATCATTGCCTATCACCAACCAACAACTCGTGCTGAAATTGAAGAGGTAAGAGGAGTTTCTGCAGGACGGGGGACGCTTGATATATTAATGGAGGCGGGGTGGATTAAGATGCGTGGCCGCCGCAGAACTCCGGGTCGTCCAGTGACTTATGGCACTACTGCTGAATTTTTAGATCATTTTTCTTTAGAGAGCCTCGCTGATTTACCCGGCCTTGAAGAACTTAAAGGATCAGGTCTATTATCAAATAGATTGCCATCTACTTTACAAATCCCAATGCCATTTGATGGGCCACTTCGTGATGATGAAGATCCGTTAGATGAGTTTGATGATGATGAAGAAGAATAATGAATTCTCAAATTAAAAATGATCAAGCTGATATTGGTAATACCAAACCTGATAATCTAAAACCTTCTAACTTAAAGTGGGGTAGGCGAGGAACTGCAGGCGTGAGTTTTGCATCCACTATAAGTTTTGACAAAGTTGATGTCATCTTAGGTGGTAAAAAAATACTCAATCAACTTGATTTAACCTTGCTTAGAGGAGAAATTGTTTGCCTATTAGGAGAATCTGGCTCTGGGAAATCCACAATTTTGCGTATAATTGCAGGTATCCAACAAATTAATTCAGGCACTGTTGCTATTAATAAAACTGTAGTTTCTGACGCTAACTATAGTTTAGAGCCACAAAAGCGAGGTGTTGGCTTGATGTTCCAAGATTTTGCGCTTTTCCCGCATCTCACCTTGTTAGAAAATGTGGCATTTGGACTATCAAATCTAAAGGAGACTGAAAAATATCGACAAGCAAATGCGGCTTTGTTGCGGGTTGGTCTTAGTGGGCGAGAAAATGATTATCCGCATATGCTTTCTGGTGGGCAACAACAAAGACTAGCTTTAGCAAGAACCATTGCGCCTCGTCCCGGTGTTATAATGTTAGATGAGCCATTTTCGGGTCTTGATTCTAAAATGCGTGAAACTGTTCGAGCGGAAACTTTGGCTGTTTTAAGAGAAATAAATGCCACAACTATCATTGTAACGCACGACCCAGAAGAGGCAATGTTGCTAGGTGATAAGATAATTTTGCTTAGAAATGGCCAAGTTATACAAAATGACAGTTCAATTAATGTTTATCATCACCCTATTGATATTGAAGTGGCACGTTTTCTTTCGCCAGTTAGTGAAATTACTGGCATGGTTAAAAACGGCCAAGTTCAAACCCCGCTTGGAGCAATTAAAACACAAAAAAAGGCAGATGGGCAAAAAGTTATTATTGCTATTCGACCTGTTGATGCCATTGAAATGTATGATAAAAAACCCGGTACAAGGGGTCGATTAATTTCAAAAAGAGAAGCGCTTGGGGTAGATATATATGAAGTGCAAGTAGAGCATATGGAGCAACTAATTAGTGTTAGGCAACGCTCAAATCCAAACTTTCTTGTTGGTAGTGATGTCTTTTTACGAATAAATATGCAACATGTCCTTGTTTTTGACCAAGAATAGCAATATCTGTATTATAGAGTAGCCATAATGGCTTTTAAGTAACTAGTGGAGAATATCAAATGAATCCTGGACCATGGGGAATCCTAATCATCGTTGTTGCAGTACTTCTATTATTTGGGCGAGGTAAAATCGCTGGAATGATGGGCGAAGTAGCGAACGGCATTAAATCGTTTCAAAAAGGTCTTAAAGACGACCCAGATAAGCCAATGGAAACTATTGATGCAACAGCTAAGAGCGAAAAAGATTCTGAAACTGTTAAAAAAGACAAAGACGCTTAAGTCTATTAAGTCTTGTAGCTAATCGCTCTTGTAAACCTTGTAGCTAATCGCTCATGCTGACAATAAAGGATAGACTATGTTAAGTTTTGGCTGGCCCGAAATGATGATCGTTGCGGCTGCTGCATTGATTATTGTTGGGCCAAAAGATTTGCCGCTTTTATTGCGCAATATTGGCCGTGTGGTTGGTAAAGTGCGTCGTATGGGCAATGATTTCAAAGGCTAGCTTAATAAGGTTGCAGCGCTTGATGATATTAAAGATATCAAAAAATCCATCACTCAGCCGCTTAGTGATACTCACGCTGATATTGAAAAAGAATTTAACAAGATCAATATAGATGGATCTGTCGAGCCAAGTGGTGTGATGGGGTCTAGCGACTTTGATGCGACAAATGTCTATGATGATATCAAAGCAGCAACTGCCAAATCCAAAACAGAAGTTAATCCCAAAACAGAAGAAGTGAGCGCCGCAAGAGCAAGCATGGCGGCAAGCGTAACTAACACCACTGCCGCAAATAAAGCTAAAGCCCAAGCGAAAGCAAAAGAAAAAGCAAAAGAAAAAGAAAAAGCAGAGCAGGCAGTTACCAAAAAGCCAGCAACAAAAAGCAGTAAAAAAACTAACAAGAAAGCTACTAGCTTGCCCACGACTAAGGCCAAAACTAATGCTAAAGCTAAAAAAACTACCAAACGCAAAACCCCTACTAAGAAGACAGCAAAAGCTGCAACTAAATCTGAATAGAAGTTAGAATTTTATGGCTAAGAAAAATAATAAAAAGACCTCAAAAAGCAAGAAAGATCTGGCTAAAAAATATGATGTTCCAGTGAAATCTGTTGAGCCAGATGCAGATGTTGAAATTATAGATGATGAAATGGCTTCATCAGAAGCGCCTCTTCTAGAGCATCTTGTTGAATTGCGTAAACGTCTGATTTTTTCAGTAATAGCGATTGTTGTATTATTTATCGGGTTTTTCTTTGTTGCAGATCAGATATTCTTATATTTGTTAAGCCCGTTTGAAAGAGCCGCCGGCTCGATTGAAGGCGTGCGCCTAATTTATACCGCTCCGCAAGAATTTTTCTTCACAAAACTGTCAGTTGCGCTTTTTGCAGCTTTATTTGCGGCCTTTCCTATTCTTGCCGCTCAAATATACGCGTTTGTTGCTCCGGGTCTATATAAGAATGAGAAGGGGGCTTTTCTGCCCTATTTGCTGGCAACTCCTGTCCTGTTTGTCATTGGTGCGTCAGTGATGTTTTATGGAGTAATGCCGCTTGCCCTAAGTTTTTTCCTCTCGCAAGAGGTGACGGCAACAGGTGGCGCAACCATTGAAATGTTGCCCCGTGTTTCTGAATATCTAAGCCTAATAATGACTCTAATATTTGCCTTTGGCATTTGCTTTCAATTACCAATAGTGCTGACATTATTAGCATCAATTGATATTGTTGATTCAAAAAAGCTAAAATCTTGGCGTAAATATGCGTTTGTGGCTATTCTTTTTGTAGCAGCATTTTTAACTCCACCAGACCCAATTTCACAAATTGGTCTTGCCCTGCCATTATTACTGCTTTACGAAGTTTCTATTCTTTCGGTAAAAATAGTAGAGCGGCGCAGAGCAAAAAAAGAAGCTGCTTTGCAAGAATAAATTATCTAGATATAGAATGGAAAAAGAACAAACGGCGGGGGTGGCGGGGTCGGGAGCGTAGCGACCAACGGCGACAAGAATAAAGAAGGCGGCAAGAACAATGAGCTTGGTGGAAGCCCCCCTACGACAAGGCTTCGGGCGGCATAAGCAATTCTAAAGTTCGCCAAGCGAACTAAGAAGTGCTAATGGCGGGGGTGTTCCTCCTACGCTAAAGCTACGGCGGACAAGCGGGGACGGACTGAGCGTGGGAAAAGAATAACGGCGGGGGTGCCGGGGACGGGAGCGAAAGCGACCAACGGCGGCAAGAATAAAAAGAGAGATAAAATGTTTGATATAAAATGGATAAGAGAAAATCCTAAAAGATTTGATGCAGCTCTAGCTAGGCGTAGTGTTGAGCCAGAATCAGCAAACCTATTGCAATTAGATGACCTAAGAAAAACCACCATTTTAGCGCTTAACGAAGCGCAAGAGCAGCGTAATGCTAAATCAAAACAAATCGGACAGGCAAAAGCACAAAAAGACGAAGAAAAAGCACAAGAGCTAATGCAAGAAGTTGCCAAACTTAAATCTGAAGTGCAGCAGGGCGAAGAAAAAGAGCGAGAGCAAAGTGAGGCGCTTAACGATGCACTCGCAGTGCTACCCAATATCCTAGCCGAAGATGTGCCAGATGGTGCTGATGAAGATGATAATGTTGAGCGCTCAAAATATGGAGATCCGAAAAAATTTAACTATGTTGCAAAGCAGCATTTTGAACTTGGTGAAGCTCTCGGGCAAATGGATTTTGAAACGGCTGCTAAAATGGCAGGCTCTCGTTTTGTAGTGCTTAAAGGGCAAATTGCACGCCTTGAAAGAGCATTAGGGCAATTTATGCTAGATGAGCAAATAAAAAACGGATTTTTGGAAGTTGTGCCACCATTGTTATTGCGCTCAGAAGCGCTGTTTGGCACTGGGCAATTACCAAAATTTGCCGACGATGCGTTTGAAACTAAAGATGATCGTTGGCTAGTACCAACTTCAGAAGTACCACTAACAAATATGGTGCGAGAAAGCATTTTAGCAGAACAAGAATTGCCTCTCCGCTTTACCGCTCTAACACCATGTTTTCGATCAGAAGCAGGCTCATCAGGCAAAGATACTAGAGGCATGATACGCCAGCATCAATTTAACAAGGTTGAAATGGTAGCAATTACCACACCCGATAAGTCTAAAGCCGAGCATGACAGAATGTTAGCGGCGGCTGAAGGGATTTTGAAAAAATTAGATATTCATTTTAGAACAATGCTGCTTTGTGCTGGTGATACTGGTTATTCAATGCAAAAAACCTATGATATTGAGGCTTGGCTTCCAGGGCAAAACGCCTATCGTGAAATTTCTTCGGTTTCAATCGCTGGAGATTGGCAAGCACGGCGTATGAATGCTCGCTATCGTGATGAAAATAAAAAAGCACAATTTGTGCATACGCTAAATGGCTCAGGTGTTGCGGTTGGTCGGGCGCTTGTAGCAGTGATGGAAAATTATCAGCAAGCAGACGGCTCAATTACTATTCCAGATGTTTTACTGCCTTATATGGGTGGTATAAAATCCATTAGTGCAACATCATGAGCAAAGATCCTCGTATTTTAATTTCTAATGATGATGGCATAAATGCCGTTGGTATAAAACATTTGCAAGAGATTGCTGCACAAATTTCAGATGATGTGTGGGTTGTTGCGCCACAAGATAACCAAAGCGGGGCAGGGCATCGTTTTACGCTTGGCACTGAATTAAGTTTAGAGCAAATCGAAAATAATATTTTTGCGATAGATGGAACGCCTGCCGATTGTGTGGTGATTGCTTGTACGCATATTTTGAAAGATAAAAAGCCAGATATTATCCTGTCGGGAATTAATCACGGGCAAAATTTGGGCGATATTATCCATTGTTCTGGCACATTAGCGGCAGCTCGTGAGGGGGCGTTGCAAGGAGCGCTGGGGATTGGGCTTAGCCAAGCCTATGATTATATGGGCAGCACTGATATAAATTGGGATTGTGCGATTGATCATGGTGCTGATATTGTTAGGGCGCTAATTAAAGAACATCACGGCAATGGCACATATTATAATGTTAATTTCCCAATCGCTGAACAGGAAAGAGAGCCAAATGTGCAAATCGTACCGCACCAGCGTTTTTCAACCTCTCCCTTTAGCCATTATGCTTCTAAAAACGAGGGTAAGTTTTTTGTCACCATTCCAAAAACCCCATTACCACTTGATGAGGGGCACGATTTTCATGCGCTTCACCACGAACATTCAATAATTGTAACACCTCTATTATTGCAACAAAGCGATGCAATAATGAGCCAAAAGTTGCAAGGAAAAATCAAATTAGGTAGAAAAAACTAGTGAATGATGATGAGGTATTTGAGAATATACAAATGGCAAAAGCCTCGCTTATTCTGTCTTTGCGTCAACACGGAATAGTTGATAAAGCAATTTTGAGGGCTTTTGAAATAGTACCGCATGAAGCGTTTATTCCTGATGACTATCTTATTCATGCCTATCGGGACAAAACATTACCTCTGCTTCATTCACAATCAATAAGCTCACCAACTCATTTAGCTGATCTATTAGTGCCGCTTGAGCCTGAAGGGGCTGAAAAAATATTAGAAATTGGCACTGGGTCAGGATATTGCTCAGCCCTATTGGCGTGTATGGCAAAACGAGTTTTCACGTTAGAGCGCATTGGTGATTTAGCAAAAATTGCTGAAAATAATTGGTCAAAAGCTGGCACTAGTTCTGTTGTAGGGTTTAATCTTGATGGATTACTAGGTCTTGGCGGGCATCAACCATTTTGTCGTATTTTACTTGGCGGTTCAGTGAAAGAAATATCAGAATTATTATTAGACCAATTAAATGATGGTGGTATATTGGTAGCGGCGGTTGGCGAACCTGATGAGCGCCAAATAATTACTCGTGTTGAGCGTATTGATGATGATTACCTATATAGCGAACATGGTTTAATCAGACTTTCACCATTAGTGAGTGGAAAATATCGCAATCGATAATGTTAATGCTCAATGTCATGCTGACCAGCCTTGTGCGGCGTGAGCACGTAAAAGCCGAAGTATCTTTTTTGTCGCTTAAGATCCTTCACTCTCGCCGCGCAGGCGCTGGCGCAGCGGGTCGTTCAGGATGACAATCGCTATCATGGTGAGCGAAGCGAAGTATCTTTTAACTCATAGCCTAAGACTCTTCGCTACGCTCAGAGTGACATTGAGTACTGTCATTTTGAATAAACCAAAAAATCATAGTAACTAAAAATTAAGCTTAGCAATTAAACTCATCTTTACCTTAACGCATTATGTTCAATTTAATTCAAGTTGGCATAAGTAGTTTAATGAGTAATTTAATGTTTAGTAAACAGTCTAGCAAAAAGTTGATTATAAGAGCCATTTCTATTTCAACCATGATAGTTGCAGCAACATCATTGTCGGGCTGTGTTATGGGAAATAGATCTTTAGGTGGTGCGGAGATTGACTATTCAATAGCAACAGCTGCAACAAATACTATAGCAGGTAATCAAGGGCAGTCCATGCCGGGATCGTTAAGCCCCTCCACTAACAACGATATTTTGGTTGCAACATCACCTGTAAAATACTTGCCGCCAGCAAATGTTGGAAATTTTATTGAGCAGGGCACTAATCAAATCAGCGCGCCGATAGTAAATTCCAATGTCTTATCTAGTAATTTACCAGTTTTACAAAATAATAATTCCAATAGTCTCAGTAATAGGAGCACGAGTAATATGCCCGCACAAACAATGCAAACCCCAACTATGCAACCGCCAGTTCAATCAAATGTTACGCCAACATTAGTTGCAAAAATCCCTGCCAACTCGTATTTCCATACGATTGAATCAGGTGAATCATTATTTTCAATAGCCAGAAAATATAATGTAACCGTAACGCAAATTGTTTCTGCAAATGGTTTGTCTTCTGCTGATAAAATTGGAGTTGGCCAAAAAGTTGCAATCCCTGGACGTAGTGACCTTTTGGTAGCAAAAATCCCTGTAAAAACGCCAGTTGCTGTTGTTCAAGCCGCACCTGCACCAAAAGCAGAGCCAAAACCAGCACCAGTGGTACAGCCAGTACAAAAACCAGTGCCAGTTGTTACACAGGCTGCAAGCGCAACAAATTCAGATAAATTCCGCTGGCCAGCTAAAGGCAAAGTAATTGTTGATTTTGCGGGTTCAAAAAACACTGGTATTAATATAGCAGTTCCAGAAGGCTCAGCAATTAGAGCAGCAGCAACAGGAACAGTAATTTATGTAGGCTCTGCTGTTGAAGGCTACGGCAATCTTATTCTGATTAAACATGAAAATGGTTATGTTTCAGCTTACGCACATCTATCGCAAATAACTACTGCTAAAGGCGATATAGTGCAACGTGGCGATGCGATTGGCCTTGCTGGGCAAACTGGCTCGGTAACTAGCTCACAATTACACTTTGAACTACGTAAAGGCGCAACGCCAGTTGATCCAATACCAATGCTTTCAAGTTAGTGCAAAAATGATAGCAATCTGATATTATTAGATTGCTATCCCCATCTCACCAGCCAAATGTCTAATAAATTGAATGGCGACACGCCCCGAGCGAGCGCCACGAGTTGCTGCCCATTCAATGGCTTTTGCTCGTAATTCATTTTTTTCAATTTTTATTTTGTAATGATTGGCGTAATTTTCTACCATTTTCACATAGGTTTCTTGATCGCAATGATGAAAACCTAATGAAAGACCAAACCTATCAGAAAGAGATACTTTTTCCTCAACTGCTTCACTCGGATTTATGGCAGTTGAGCTTTCATTTTCAATCATTTCACGAGCCATAAGGTGACGGCGGTTAGAAGTTGCATAAAACAGCACGTTTTTTGGCCGCCCCTCAAGTCCACCATCAAGCACAGTTTTTAGTGATTTATAGCTAGTTTCATCTCTATCAAAACTAAGATCATCACAAAAAATCAAGAACCGCTCCTCAATTTTTGCCAATGAGCGCATAAGAAGCGGTAAAGCGCTTAAATCTTCTCGGTTTATCTCAATTAAAATCAATCTTTTGTCATTTTGTTTTTTTTCGAAACAAATTTTTTCGTGTGCAGCTTTTATTAAAGAGCTTTTCCCCATGCCCCTAGCGCCCCACAAAAGCGCATTATTGGCGCTAAAGCCATTGGCAAATTGTTTGGTATTTTGCAATAAAATATTGCAGGCATGATCAATGCCAAGTAATAAATCATAGGGCACGCTATTGACATTATTAATAGAAATCAATGAGTTAGATAGGTTGTCAAAATAATAGGCATTGTTTTCATTCAAAGAAATCTCTATTGTGTTAGGATTATCACTTAAAACATTTATGCTTTCAGAAATATCATTAAGCGCATTTATTATATTATTATATTTATGTTTTTTACCCATTAGAATTTCCTTGCTTAAGAGCAACTTTACTCTTTCAAAATCACTCAATCTCACCTATATGGATGTAACTAAATTAAATTGACAAATAAAGGGATTAAAATATGTTTATTTCACCTGCCTTTGCACAGGCAACAGGGACTGGCGGCGGCGCTGGCGATATTCTATCAAGTCTAGCTCCAATTATTATTCTTATCGTAATTTTCTGGTTTCTAATTTTCAGACCACAACAAAAACGTGCCAAAGCGCACCAAGCAATGTTAGGGGCAGTTGTTCGTGGCGATACTGTTGTTACTAATGGTGGCCTTGTTGGTAAAGTTACCAAGGTTGTTGATGGTGATGATCTTGAAGTTGAAATCAGCAAAGGTGTGAAAGTAAAAGTTGTTCGCACCATGATTACTGATGTGCGCTCAAAGCCCACTCCAGTAAATGATAATAAGAAATAATCTATTTGTCGTGCTGAGCAACCCCATTGTCATGCTGAGCGCAGCCGAAGCATCTTAAGTTTTAAGCTAAAGATTCTTCACTTGCGTTCAGAATGACAGAGTTTAATAAACCGTTCTAAATAAGCCTATTGTCATGCTGAGCGAAGCCGAAGCATCTTAAAACTAGAGTTAAAGATTCTTCACTATCGTTCAGAATGACATCATCTAATCTAACTTAGTCATTAAAAAGAGCCTAAAATGCTACAATTCTCTCCATTTCGTTTTTTCATAGTTACCATTGTTACTTTAATGGGGATTTTGTTTACCCTGCCCAATTTTGTATCAGATGAAGCTCTAAAAAAGTTTCCTGATTTCATGCCAAAAAACAAGATAGTTTTAGGGCTTGATTTACAGGGCGGCTCGCATCTCTTATTGCAGGTTAATCGAGAGGATATTGTTAGCGAGCGCATAAAAAGCCTTAGGCGTGAAGCTCGCTCAATTCTGGCCAATGATAATGGTATTGGTAATCTTATCACAACTAATAATTCTAGTATAACTATCGAATTAACCGATCCTGACAATCTTAGTGTGGCACTTGAGGTTCTTGAAATTTTGCAAACACCAGAAAATGAGGGTATGTTTATGCCCAATAATGTGCTTTCTGGCGGAGTAAAAGAAGTTGAAATAGCTGAAAGAGCAGATGGTAGGATTACACTTAGCTTAACTAAAGAGGGGATTGATCAGCGTGTATCATCTCTAGTTACGCAATCAATCGAGGTTATTCGCAAAAGAATTGATGAATTGGGCACAACTGAGCCTGTTATTCAGCGACAAGGCACGAATAGAGTTTTGGTGCAAGTCCCTGGGTTTGATGATAGTCAGCGCCTAAAAGACCTCATATCGAAAACTGCCCGCTTCACTTTTCATATGGTTTATAACGGGCTAAGCCCTGAGCAAGCGCAAATTGAGGGACTTCCTATTGGCACAATGATTTTGCCATCACAAGATAGTGGTGGTTTAGAATTGCTATTTGAGGAAGTAGCTTTGGGCGGTGAATCTTTGGTTGATGCGCAACCGGGCTTTAACCCGCAAACCAACCAGCCAATCGTTTCATTTCGTTTTGACACACGTGGCGCAATTCTTTTTGGTGAAATAACTTCTGCAAATGTTGGAAATCGTTTTGCTATTGTGCTTGATAATGAGGTGATTACAGC
>JAJRPR010000003.1 GCA_024280655.1 Alphaproteobacteria bacterium
TGAGAATTTGCCGTCTGATTTAAGGGCAATTATTGATGAAGAGAGCGGCATTGAAATAGCGGCTGAATTTGGTGCGGCAATGGATAGGGCAGACATAATTAGCGAGCAATATGCTAAAGATTTGGGCAATAATATTATTTTACTTGAGGGCGAGGAAGCCGAACGCTGGAAACAGGCGGCGCAAATTACTATCGCTGAATGGATAGAGCAAACGCCAAATGGGCAAATGCTTTATGATGCAGCAAAGACCTTGGTTGAGCAATTTAGCGAAACTATCAAGTAATAATGTTAGACTTATCTTCCTTACAAATATTTTATTTTATCTTGGCGGCGGCACTTGTAGGCTTTACCAAAACATCAGTTGGCGGAGTGGGGATTTTATCCGTTTTATTGATGGCAATGACATTTGAGGGCAAGGCTTCTCCTGGAATATTACTGCCAATGTTGATTATTGCTGATATTATGGCGGTCATTTATTATCGCCGCCATTGCCGCTGGGACATACTCATAAGGTTAGCGCCCTTAACTATTGCTGGAATTGTAGTTGGGTTTTTCATCGTTGATATTGTTCCAGCACAGATATTTGAAAGGCTCATCGGCGTAATAATTCTAATAATGTTATTTATCAGTTTGGTTTTGGAATATTCTAAAATAAAGCCACGGGGCGGAAAATTTGCTACCCCGATTGTTGGCATGTTTACAGGCATAGCTTCTATGGTTGCCAATGCTGCTGGGCCGATTTTTGGTATTTTTTTATTGCAAATGGGCTTGAACAAAGAAACATTTGTTGGCACTAGGTCTTGGTTTTTCCTGCTTATGAATTTAGCCAAAGTCCCTTTTTCATTCTCTCTGGGTCTAATCACAAAAGAAAGCCTAACGCTCAATTTATATTCTGTTCCAATTATAATTGCTGGGGCATTTTTGGGCGTGCTAGTATTAAAGAAAATCAATTTGAAAATTTTTATGTGGCTAATTAGAACAGCAGTTATTATTTCAGCAGTTAGACTTTTATTCTTTTGAGCCTTAGAAGTAATATATGAAAATCACAGAACAAAAAGCATTTTTATTTGATTTATTTAAAGTGGCAGTTGCAGCAGCCGATCCTGCTCATTTAATTGCAAAATATTTACCCAACAAACCAAAAGGGCGCTTAATTATAATTGGCGTTGGTAAGGCAAGTGGCGCTATGGCTTTGGCGTTCGAGAGGGATTGGGAGAGCGCTGGATATGGTGAGCTTGAAGGATTGGTGGTTACTTCAAAAGGCAATGATGAAAAGCTAAAACATATAGAGCAAATCATCGCCGCTCACCCCGTGCCAGATGAGAATAGCGCCATAGCTGCCAAGCAAATGTTGGAATTGGTGCAAGATTTGAGCAAAGATGATTTGGTAGTAGCGTTAATTTCAGGTGGCGGCTCTTCGCTTCTTTCGCTGCCTGCAAATGGCATAAGTGCTAATGACAAAGCTAAAGTGAACAGAGCGCTGCTTGCTGGCGGTGTGCCGATTGCTAAGATGAATTGTGTGCGTAAACATTTAAGTAAAATTAAAGGTGGGCGCTTGGCAAAAGCGGCCTATCCAGCCAAAGTGATTTCGCTGGTGATCTCTGATGTTCCGGGTGATGATCCTGCACTTGTTGCTTCTGGGCCAACTATCGCTGATGAAACTACTCGCCAAGATGCACTAGAAATCATCAAAGACTATAAATTAGACCTGCCTAAATCGGTGATGGATTGGCTAAATAATGAAAAAAGCGAAGCACCCAAACCAGATGAAAAATATTTCAAGCAAAACATTGTGCATTTAATCGCCAACGCAAATATTTCGCTTTTAGCTGCAAAAAAACATGCTGAACAAATGGGCATAAAAGCACATATTATTTCTGATGCGATTGAGGGCGAGGCTTCATCGGTGGGGGCAGAACATGCAAAATTAGCGCATGATATTATGCTAGGGAAAAGCAACCTAAAAAAACCAATATTATTGCTTTCGGGTGGGGAAACAACAGTTACCTTGCGCCATAAAGGTAAGGGTGGAAGAAACAGCGAATATTTACTCTCATTAGCGCTTAATATTGACGGCTTGCAAAATATCTTTTCCCTAGCGTGCGACACAGATGGAATAGATGGTTCAGAAAATAATGCTGGCGCTTATGCAGATTATACTTCTGTTAAGCAGATGCAAGATTTAGGAATTGACGCAAGCAAGTATTTGCAATTTAATGATGCTTACACAGCTTTTGCGGCGATTAATGATTTAATATTCACAGGCGCAACCTCAACCAATGTTAATGATTTTAGAGCAATTTTGATAAGGTAATTTAATGATACGATTGATAATTATTTCACTATTTAGTTTTGCTATTTCTAATATCAGTTTTGCGCAAAATACAAATTCTTCCCCTCGCACCTATGAAACCAGCTTTGAATCTATTGATGATTTTAAGGGTTTTTATATTACCCCGCAAAGATTTGAGGATAAGACTTTTCATGAGCAATCAAGCGAAATAGTTCGCAGCGGCAAGTTTGCGCATAAGGGAGATATTTTAGCGCAAAAGCCGCCAAGCACAAGATTTACAAATAATAACCATAGAGGCTACCCAACCATTCAGCTCTATAAATTAGAAGGTGGGGCTTGTAAAACTCCAGCTAAAATTGAATTTTGGGTTTGGCTGGATATGAAATTTAGAAAAGGTGAATGGTTTAGCTTTGCAACAATAGATCACACCATATCTGATACTTGGGATCCTGTGTTAGTTAACTTAAGCGATGAGGGGATTGTGCATCTTATGCACGTGCCAAAAAACGCACAAAGCGAATATACTTTCCAAACGAAAACCATAAAATTTCCTATGCGTCAATGGGTAAAACTAAGCGTTGAAATTCATTTTGATAAGCAAAACGGATATGCAAAAGTCTGGCAAAATGATCAACTAGTTTCAAGTGCCGTTGTTAAAAAGGGTAACGGACTTTTAACACAAGCCCATTTCGGCCTTTATGCACCCCCATCTATGACAAGTGGGGTCGTATATAATGATGATCTAAAAATAACAGAATTACCTAACCGATGAAATTATTTCTTCATCAAATATTTCACTAAGGCAGCTGTTGCTAATATTGTTAGTATCAAAATTAGCACCGCTGAAATGCCGAAAAGCCACATGCCAGAGCCACTCATCATCTCACCATTTTCCATATATTCCATAATTTTTTCCTTTGACTTTGAATTAAATTTAATATTAGATTATGCTAATATTAAGCGATAAATATTGATTTAGGTCAAATTCACAAAGAAGTGAATTCATTATCTAACTAGCTAAAACCCGCTCTATCGCATCTTGCCAGCCAGCAATTTTTTGTTTGCGAATCTGCTCGTCCATCTCAGGCTCAAAACGTCTATCAAGTTTCCATTGCTCAGCAAAACCTTGCATATCTGTCCAAACTCCTGCCCTGTATCCAGCAAGCCATGCAGCGCCGAGCGCTGTTGTTTCAAGAATGGTTGGGCGATCAACTGGGGCATGTAAAATATCGCTTAAAAATTGCATTGTCCAGTTAGATGCAACCATGCCGCCATCAACTCTAAGCACAGTCTTTGCCTGAGTGCTCCAATCCTTTTTCATTGCCTCTAATAGGTCATTAGTTTGATAGGCAACTGCCTCAAGCGCCGCTTTGGCAAATTCATTCACGCCAGTATTGCGGGTAATGCCAAAAATTGCACCACGAGCATTTGCGTCCCAATGCGGCGCGCCCAAACCCGTTAAGGCTGGCACAAAATAAAGGTTAGAATTTGAATCTGCTTTTTGTGCTAACTCCCCAGTTTCACTTGCATTTTTTATTATCCCTAATCCATCACGTAACCATTGCACCGCCGCTCCGGCAATAAAAATCGATCCCTCAAGCGCATAATTCACCTTGCCATCTATTTGATAGGCGATAGTAGTTAGCAGGCGATTTTTTGATGGCACAATCTCTGCCCCAGTATTAAGCAGGGCAAAACAACCAGTGCCATAAGTTGCCTTCATCATGCCTTTTTCAAAACAAGCATTGCCAATGGTTGCGGCGTGTTGATCTCCAGCTACGCCCAAAATAGGAATTGATGCGCCAAATAATTCCTCATCACAAATTCCAAAATCATCGGCGCATTCTCTCACCTCAGGTAATATTTGCTTTGGGATATTTAAGATTTCCAATAATTCATTATCCCATTTCTTTTGCTCAATATTAAACAACAAGGTGCGAGATGCATTGGTAATATCGGTGGCATGAATCTTACCACCAGTTAATTTATAAATCAGCCAACTATCAATCGTACCAAAACATATTTCGCCATTGTTGGCACGCTCTCGCAAGCCCTTAATTTCATCAAGCAAAAACGCAATTTTTGTACCAGAAAAATATGGATCAAGCAGCAAGCCAGTCTTTTTGGTAAATAGCGGCTCAAGCCCTTTGTCCTTAAGCGCTTCGCACATTTTGGCAGTGCGCCTATCTTGCCAAACAATAGCTTTATGAATTGGCTCGCCCGTTTTCCTATCCCAAAGCACAATAGTTTCTCGTTGATTAGTAATGCCAATGGCAGCAATTTCGCTTGCTTTTAGCGAAGCATTTTTTAACGCCTGTTTTATGGTGCTAACAACAGAAGTCCAAATCTCATTTGCATCATGCTCCACCCAGCCATTTTTTGGGAAATATTGCGTAAATTCTTCTTGCCCAATGCCCGATATTCTCATATTGCCATTAAAAACAATCGCACGAGTTGAAGTCGTACCCTGATCTATCGCTAAAATATTTGCACTCAATTTCATCTCCCTAATTAAACTATTTGTATATTGCGCAAAACTTGCTTAAATGACAAGTCAAACCAAGGATATATAACTAAGGATATATAATGCCAACTGATGAGAAAATCTTTGCCATTGCGCCAATGCTCGATTGGACGGACAGGCATTTTCGCTTTTTGGTGCGTCTATTAACAAAAGAAGCGCTGCTATTTACCGAGATGGTAACTAGCCCCGCAATTATTCATGGTGATAGAGAGCGCTTGCTTGGCTTTGATGAAGTCGAACATAAGATTGTAGTGCAAATTGCCGGCTCAAATCCAAGCGAGCTGGCACAGGCAACAAAAATTTGCGCCGATTATGGCTATGATGAAATAAACCTCAATGTTGGCTGCCCCTCGGATAGAGTGCAATCTGGTAGCTTTGGCGCTTGTTTAATGGCAAAACCAGATTTGGTAGCTGAGAGCGTCAGCGCTATGGTCAATGTCAGTGATAAGCCAGTAAGCGTTAAGTGCCGAATTGGTATTGATGAGCAAGATATTGAGCAGGCGCTTGATATTTTATGCGATAAAATTATTGAGGCAGGAGTTAGCAGAATTTATGTTCATGCCAGAAAGGCATGGCTAAAAGGACTAAGCCCAAAAGAAAACCGTACCATTCCTGAACTTAATTATGATAGGGTCTATCGGCTAAAACAACGGCTTAAAGATTTCCCGATAATTATCAATGGCGGCATTGAAACTTTAGAGCAAAGCAAGGAACATTTAAGCCATGTTGATGGGGTAATGCTCGGGCGTGCTGCTTATCACAATACAATGATTTTAAGTGAAGTTGACCAACAAATATTTGGCAAAACCACACCTGTTATTTCACAAGAAGAAATAGAGCAAAAAATGCTCAACTATATTGAAAGTCAACTAATCAAAGGCACAAAGCTAAATCAAATCACTCGCCACATGTTGGGCTTAGCAATGGGGCAACGAGGCGCAAAGTCTTTTCGACGTATTTTAACAATAGATATTAGCAAGAAGGGTGCAAGTATAGACATAGTTGAAAAAGCCTTTCAAGCCCTGCACTAGCAAGATATGAATTTAAGATAATCCCTATCGCTTAATCAAAGCATAAAATTCACTTAAAAGGTTTTTTTTAGATTTAACTTGGCATTTTTCTAAAATATTCTGTACATGCCAACGCACAGTGCCATAAGATCGATCAGTTTCTTCTGCAAGGAAGCGCAAAGATTTACCATCTAACATGCCGCTCAAAACTCCAATTTCTGACTTTGTAAGCGAGTATTTTTTACCAAAATTTTCTATTGAACTATCAATGGAACTAGCGGGTTTAGTGTTTTTAACCCGAATTTGTGTCGCCAAATAGCGCATAAACAATGCAAGCCTTTGTTTATCGATATCAGAGAAATCATTTTCATCTTCACTGCGCCAAGCCACCAGTACAAAGTTAGAGTTATCTGGCAATATTGCAGAAACCGCCAACATATAAAAAATTCCGCGCGGTATAAAAAAACTCTTGGCAATTTCTATGTCTTTGAACTGTGCATTAGCAACAACATCGCTTCGCCGACTTGGCTCTAATGGGTTTAGCGAATCATCGGCAATTTCATTTTGCTCAAATACTTTATGTTCCACATATCCTTTGGCATATTCAGGGTTGCTTGTCGCAACTAGCTGATTAAGAGAGCGCCAAGCCATGATGCCATTGATAATATCAGGGCGATACATAACAATATTAGCGCCAAAAACACCCCTAAAATCCTTGCAAAACGCTGACCAATTCTGTTTATCACCAGTAATATGCTTACCAGCGCAATCATAGAGTTTTTCTAAAATAATCATAATAATTCCAAAAATCAAATAACTGAACACCTAGCAAAATTGCTAGGCGAAAGTGATGATAAAAACCATTATACCTCAATTAACTAATCATATCTTTTGGGGGATAATAATGAGAAAAATTTTACTTCGTCAAGTAGCAATCGCTTTGTTGGCTTCAACTGCGCTACTTGTTCCAACTGCATTTGCTGCTGATTATACAGTTTCTACGCCGACTACTGTAACAAATGGCGATGCAGTCAATGTGCTGAATGGCGATGATAGTTTAACAATTACCAGCGCTGGCTCAATAAGCACAAGCACTGGTGGCGTACGTGGCGTGGCTGCTGTTGGTGATAACAATACTATAAATAATTTTGGATCTATCTCTACTACTGGAATTGCGACAGAGGGCGTGTTTGTTGTTAATAATAGCTTTATAAACAATTTTGGATCAATATCCACCACTGACATCGATTCTTTTGGCATTTTTGGTTTTGATAATAATGTGCTGAATAATTCGGGGTCTATATCTACTACTAGCAATGGTTCTTTCGGCATCCAACTCCAAGACGGAAATACTATCACTAACTCTGGCACAATAAGCACAGGGGGTGATGGCGCTCTGGGTATTGTTGTCATTGATGCCAATAATATTACTAATACTGGTAGTATAAACACAGGTGGTGATAATGCTATCGCTATATGGTTAAATAGCAGGGGTAATGTTCTCACTAATTCAGGAGTGATAAAAACAACTGGACCTGGCGCTGCTGGAATATATGTTGGCGGTATTGAGAATACAATCACCAATAGTGGTGAGATTTATGCACTGGGCGCTAATGCCAATGCTTTTGAGACGAGTGCTAGTTCTAATGGCACTACTTTCACCAATTCGGGAAAATTGATTACAATAGAGGGCAGCGCAATTAAATTTGGCGCAACTGACTCTATCCTTAACCTGCTCGCCCCTTCATTCATTGGCGGAAAGATGGATTTTGCTACTACTGAAGTAAATATCACCACTGGTCGCTCTCATTCTGTCTTATGGGACTTTTCTAACGGCTCTCCAACTATGAATTTTGGCGGCGAAGTGCCTTGGGCGTGGAATGCGGCAACAAGCAAATTCGCTACCATTGATCCAACCGCACTTTCCGCCGCTCCAGATATGGTCGCAGGATTAACGGCTGGTGTTTCAGAATTAGTGCGCAATAACTCTGTTGGTGGTGAATATTGGCTTAAAACATTTGGCTCTTATTCTCAAACTGGTGCCAGTGGCATTTATAATGATTATTATAATTATGGTGGCGGTATTGTTGGCGGTGTTTCAGCGCAAATCAATAAAGATTTTTATGCAGGTGTAACATTGGGCTATGGCGTAAGCAATTTAACGGTTAATTCTCGTTGGGAGACCTCGCAAACTGTTAATTCAAAAGGCGTGTTGGGCGGTTTTTATGCCAAGAGCCAGATTGATAATTTTTATGCCGATTTTGCTTTAATTGGCGGCTTAATGGGCAATGATAGCTCTCGTTTGGTCAATGATAATCTAGCTAATCTGGGCATTGATTATGCAAACGCAACATATAATAGCTGGTTCTTAGCGCCAGAATTACGTATTGGAGTTGATATTGCGGGAGGTAGCGATTGGACATTAACCCCAAGCGCTATGATCCGTTATACTTCGCAAGCAACAGATGGCTACACAGAAACTGGCTCTAATGCCAACGTAACCATTAGCGCTCGCACAACGCAATTATTAGAGGGCAATCTTGAACTAGCGGCAAGCAAGCCACTAGAAAACGGCACGCTAACATTGGCAGGCGGACTTGATTATCGTCAAACACTAGGTGCGGCTACGCAAAACGTAACCCTACTTGGTCAGAACCTAGCCATTCCGCTAAATAATGAGGTGCAATATGTTGCCTATGCCAGCGCAACCGCTTCGTTTGGCATAGGCAATAATATGAATTTTGATATGAATGCCAAGGCTGCTTTTGGCGCAAATGGCTATAAATCTATCTCTGGCACGCTTGGGATAAGTGGGAAATTCTAAAACTGAGGACGCAAACAGCCTCCGCTCATAAAAGGCGGGGGTTGTTTTTTGAAAGAGATATTATTTACTATAGTAAATTCTAGTTTCATTTATTAGAATTATGCACCATAGTTCATATATCAACATTAACAAAATGGTTAAAACTCTTATTATTTTTCCTCCGATGCCACCCTTAACTCTCGGTGTCACCTTGAGCGAAGCCGAAAGGTCTTAAACCGCAAAGTAAGATGTTTCGGCTACGCTCAACATGACATTGAGTTATTCTTTTAGAGTTTTAGAGTAAATGAAACTAGTATTTCCTATAACTTAAAGCCCCTCAATAACACCCTTTAATTTCTCACGAACTTCACCAGCAATAGCGCCAAGCTCCTCATTACCAACTGCCATCATTGACGCCATAGGATCAACCGCAGAAACAAGCGTTTTGCCCTCACCAGTGATTTGCACAATTACATTACACGGCAACATTGTGCCAATCTGTGGCTCTGCAAGCAGTGCCTTATGGGCAAAAGTTGGGTTGCACGCACCAAGAATCATATAGGGGCGAAAATCTACATCGATTTTTTTCTTAAGGGTTGCCTTAACATCAATTTCAGTTAGTACACCAAAACCTTCATCAGCAAGCGCTGCAGTAACTTTTTCAATCGCTTCGTCAAATGAAAGATCAACCTGTTTATAACAATAATAGCTCATTAAATTTCTCCTTTATATATTAGTTTCTTCTAATATACATATAAAATAATAAAATACTAGTAAATAATAATTGATTAGAAAATAATTTAATCTCTTAACTCAAGTTGATCATTCATCACCGAATAACCAGAAAGAGTTTCAAGGAAGCTCATTCCCAAAAGGCTAGTTTCTAATAAATTATCTTGGGAAATAAAAGCCTTGATATTTTTACGCTCAATATCCCCAATCACTATATTATCTAGCATAATTGAGGCGGCATAAGTTATGCCATTGGCGGTTTGCACTCGTATGTTATAGCGTAAATTATCGCTATTCACACCAATTTTTTGTGCGTCCTGATGGGTTAAAACCACCATGCTAGCGCCAGTATCAAAAATCATATTCAGATTAATATTTTCAACTTTTGCATTTACTTTGAACGAACCGCTAGCTGAGCGATGAAATAAAGCAATTCTTCCGTTCTCAGAAATTGTCGCACTTCCAGGTGCAAGTTCACCTGATAGACGTCCAGCAAATTTGCCAATATCTTCACGAAACACATAAGCAACAATGGCGATAGCAAAAATACCAGCCCATAATAAAATAGCACTAAGCATTTCAGAGAATTTTATACGCCTGCTAAATGCCCCTCCAGCCACCAAAATCAGCACCATAATTAGCGCAATAATTTGCCCTGTTTGCTCTTGGCTTAAACCAACCAGTGAGCCGGCATCGGCAGAAATAACTAGCGCTAAGCCAATAGAGATAAGTAAAGCGATTCCGATAAATAACATTTTTTCTTTCATATATTTAAGGCAATTAAAAAGGCGCTAAAAGCTGCTATTTCTAATAGGGCTTGTAATGCACCTATTAAATCACCTGTTTGACCAGCGATTAATTTTTCACAGGTTCTTGTCCAAAATAGGGTAATAATAGTCATAAAAATAAAAGCCAAAATAAGCGCAAAAACCCCAGCAAATGGCGCAACCAAAATAAGACTAAAAATAAAGGCAAATACTAAACCAACTATAAAGGGTATTTTCTTTAATGCTCCTGCTGTTGCTGATGCGCCTTGCTCCCTAGCGCTAGGTAATTTGACCACCAAATAAAGCGCTGATGAGCGAGCCAAAATGCTTGCACCAAGCATAAGAGCGGCGCTTGCGAGCGGCGAAATTGCGGCGATTGCCCCAAGCGCAAAAATCCGCAAAGCAATATAAAGCACCAGCGCAGTTACCCCATAAGTGCCATGTCTGCTATCTTTAAGAATATCTAATCGCTGCGCTTTATTTTGCCCACCAAACAAAGCATCAAAACTATCGGCAATAGCGTCCTCGCTCATAGCGCCCGTAATAAGCGCATATAGGCCAATAGCAAGAGAAGCAGCAAAAAGCGGCGGCAGACCAATAATAAGCGAAACAAATAATAATAGGGCAGGGGGAAAACCAATGAGCAAACTAGCAAAGGGCAGGGCAGGGGCAATATTGTTTAGAATTGGTGCATTATGCGCATCACCAAAAGGTAGACGTGAATAAAAGCTAATTCCCATTTTAAGGTCAGAAATAAAATTTCTTTGCACAGTTTCCTCTAAATTATCATTGCCAGCAGTTTTGCGAATCTGGCATTGTTTTTTATTCAATTTCATCTCTCATTCGAGCTAATACTAGGAGCAATAATGTCTAACGATAAAATCTCAAAATTACCAGAACCTTATGTGGATTTTGATCTTTTAATTCATTCAGTGCCTAACGGTGATGAGAAAGCAGTTGCAAAAGTTAGAGAGCATGATGCGCAATTAACAAAGCCAGCTGGCTCGCTAGGCAATCTTGAAGCATTGGTGCGCCATTTGGCACGCTGGCAGGGTAAATCAAAACCAACATTAGATAATCCAATGGTCGCAATTTTTGCAGGCAATCATGGCGTAACAGCACAAGGAATTTCGCCTTTTCCATCAGAAGTTACAGCGCAAATGGTCGCAAATTTTTCAGCAGGAGGCGCAGCAATTTCGCAAATTTGCGCTCTTCATCAGCTCAATCTACGAGTGTTCGAGTTGGCGCTTGAAATGCCAACTAAAGATTTCACGGTTGAAGCCGCACTAAGCGATAAGGATTGCGCCGCAACTATTGCCTATGGTATGGAGGCAATCGCTGGCAATCCTGATCTATTATGTATTGGTGAAATGGGTATTGGAAATACTACGGTTGCAGCAGCGCTTTATGCGGCAATTTTTGGCGGCACGGGGGCTGATTGGGTTGGTCGTGGCGCTGGAATTGATGATGAAGGTCTAGCTAAAAAAGCTGAAATTGTTGATAAGGGCTTGGCGCTACATTTAGGTGAAAAACGCCATTCATTAGAAATTTTAGCACGACTTGGTGGACGAGAAATTGCTGGCATGGTTGGGGCAATAATTGGCGCGCGACACAAAAATATTCCAGTAATTATTGACGGATTTGTAGCAAGTTCTGCCGCTGCAATTATTTATGGTGTAAATCCTAATGCGCTAGATCACTGTATTTTCGCACATACATCAAACGAAAGCGCTCATCAAAAAGCACTTGATAAAATGGGCAAGGTTGCATTGCTAGATTTAGGAATGCGACTTGGCGAAGGCTCGGGTGCGGCACTGGCGGCAGTGTTAGTTAAAACCGCCCTGCATCTACACAATAATATGGCAACTTTTGCGCAAGCGGCGGTATCTGGCAAGTCGGAATAGTTTAGGATACTGACTCTAAGCCTTGTCATCTTGAGCGTTAGCGAAAGATCTTTAACTCTGCGCATAAGACTCTTCACTACGTTCAGAGCGACAAAGTCTATGCCCCATTAAGCGAAAACAATAACAAAATCACTAAGCTCTTTATCAAAGCACTAAATCAACACCGCTCTTATAGCTTTCGCTAATTGGCAATTCGTTTCCATTCTTTAATTTTACTACCCATTTACGTCCTGATTTTTTAACCTTACTAACTGCATCACTAGCCACCCAATGCGAGCGATGAATACGAACTCCGGGGTAGTTTTTTAACTCTTTAAGAGCATCAGAAAATTTCAAATATATCATTTCGACGCCCTTATCAGTTCGCACATCAACATGATGATCATGGCTTGAGAGTGAAATAAGTTTCCTGCCCAGTTTCTTTGGCAGCCTATCCATAAACCGTAATATATCCTTATCAGTTTCAATAACTATTTTGGCGACTTCCTTCTTATGTTCTTTGCGCTTTGAAAGGCTTTTAGCAAAATTAGAAAATAGATGTAACGAAGTAATTGTAATTCCAATTATAAAAACCGTTGACCAAAGCCATGGTAATTTTTCTAAGGGGAAGGCGATTTCTCTAAAAAATACATTATTATAATATATTAAAACCGTAGCGGGAATAGTCGTAAGAAACACGATGAAAGAATATCGAAAATATTTAGAAGAATTTTTAAATATCTTAAAATGATCAAAGAAATAAACAATAGCCCAAAATATTGCTCCGCACCCCAAAACGGCAATAGTCCAAAAAACTAAACGCTTAGAAAAAGACAGGTCATTAAACGTTCCAAACGGACCAATAAAAGCAAAAATAAATACTGCACTAACAGAAATTAACATTTCTCTTTGCCAGCTATATTCCTTTAAAAATGATTTCAAAACTTCCTCCAAAATCTATAAATTACAATAATTTACAACCAAATATAAACACGCTTATAATCATTCATAATAAAAACATCTTAATCACAAAGTGAATAAACATGCAAATTCACGAAGAATATTACAGTTTCACGAAGTTGCACCCCCCAAACTCTTGCTAACCAATTTTCGTTCTGGTTTTAATCGCAATGAGATTTTGGATTTGATTCTAGCAATATTGATAGGCTGGTTGCGCTTTTCTTTTTGCTTAGTCAAAAATATGTTCAGGGGAATATAAATAATGAGAGTTTTTTCTTTTTCTAAGGCAACTAAAACATTACTCGCTTCAACCGCTATTGCCGTTTTGATGGCAACATTAACGCCTAGTGCTAATTTGGCTGCCGAATATGTGATTGATGACACGACAAGCGCACAAAACGGTGGCAACACATTAAATGCTGGCGATAGTCTGACTATCCTTGATACTGGCGTGATAAATATGAATACAGTAATTACCGATGCCGTATATTCCTCTGCTGGCTCTGTCAGCATAGATAATTATGGAGCAATAAATGCGCTTAGTTCCAACTCGCGCGGTATAGTTGTTTTGGGCAATCTCAACACCGTTAACAATTATGGGACGATCAATAGTTTTCTGGATTTTTCCGATGCAATAGCCGCTCCCCATGACAACAATATTATAAATAATTTTGGCACTATTGTTACGTTGGGTCGATCTTCTGACGGCATTGATGCAGCATCCAATGATACAATCGTCAATTCGGGAACAATCAATACTTCGGGCAGATTTTCCGAAGGCATCACGGCAAATGATGCCAATAATATCACCAATACAGGCACCATTGTTACGGGTGGAGAAAGGGCCGAAGGCATTTATGTTGTGGATGGTAATACCATAAAAAACTCTGGCACAATTACCACCTTGGGAGAGCAGGCAGAGGGCATAGAGGTTAATGAAAATAGTATTATTGTTGAAAATAGCGGCACAATTACCACCAAAGGAGAGAATTCCGAGGGCATATATGCTGGCGCAAATAATAAAATTACCAATATCGGCACCATAAAAACCGAAGGTTTGTATTCGCAAGGAATATATATTTGGGGGGGAGCTGACAGCGTTGTCACAAATATTGGAAATATTGTCACAGTTGGGAATTCTTCAATTGGAATAGAAATAGATGCCAGCGGCACTCCCACAAATCCAAATATAGTTGTCAATTCAGGTAATATCAGCACATCAGGAGAATGGAGCACTGGCATCTGGACTGGTGGTGATTCCGTGATTAGCAATAGTGGCGCTATTATAGTTACTGGAGCCAATGCTAATGGCTATTCTGCTGAATCTGGCAATGTTTTCACCAATACAGGGAAAATTATCAGCACGCAAGCCAATGCGATAAATCTTGAATATTATGATTATACCCTCAACCTGCTTGCTCCATCTTTTATTGGTGGTGGGATTTTTCTGGGTAATAATGCGGCGCCGGGGCCGGGACGCGATGTTAGAGTCAATATCACTACTGGCCGTTCGCAATCAGTGCTTTGGGATTTTTCAAACTATACAACAGATGCAAATGTAATAATGAATTTTGGCGGTGATGTGCCTTGGGCGTGGAATGCCGCAACCGAACAATTTGCAACCATTGATCTAACTGCCCTTTCCGCCGCGCCCGATATGCTCGCTGATATGGCTGGCTCGCTCTCGGACGTTGCTCGCAATAATGGCGATGACAGTAATTGGTGGTTGAGCGGCTTTGGCGGCTGGAGCGGATATGGTGCTAATGGCATTTATAATGATTATTATAATTATGGCGGCGGCATTGTTGGTGGTATTTCTTCAACTGTTAGCAATGGCTTTTCTGTTGGCGCAATGGGCGGTTATGGCATTAACAAGCTAACAGTAAATTCCAAATGGGAAATTTCGCAAACTATTGAAGCCAAAGGCGTAGTTGGCGGTATTTACGGCAATGTTGAATTAGATAATTTCTTTGCCAATTTCTCAATATTTGGCGGCGCAATGGGCAATGATAGCTCACGTTTGGTCAATGATAATCTAGCAACAAACTCGGCAGGCGAAACATGGGGCATAGATTACGCTAACGCCAATTATAATAGCTGGTTCATTTCACCTGAATTACGCATTGGCACTGAAATTGAAACAGATGGCGAATGGACGCTTAGCCCAAGCGCTATGATAAGTTATACTTCTCAAGCAACAGATGGCTACACAGAAACAGGCTCAAACGCCAACGCAACCATTGGCGCAAGAACTGTGCAATTATTAGAGGGCAATCTTGAACTAGCGGCAAGTAAGCCACTTGAAAATGGCACGCTAACATTGGCAGGTGGTCTAGATTACCGTCAGAATATTGGTGCTGCAACGCAAAATGTAACCTTACTCGGTGAGGTACTGGCAATGCCCATAAATACTACCCCAACAATTATAGGCTATGCCAGCGCCAATGCTTCTTATGAATTAGGTGGTGGTGCTAGCCTAGACCTATCCGCAAAAGCTTCCTTTGGCACAAATGGCTATAAGTCTGTTGCTGGCTCGATTGGCATAAGCGGTAAATTCTAAAACTGAGGACGCAAGACAACCTCCGTCCATAAGGGCGGGGGCTGTTTTTTGAAAGAGATATTATTTTAAGGGTTATTCTAATTTATTGCTTTGAGTTTTCGAACTTGTCACCCTGAACTCTGGAACTTGTCACCCTGAACGTAGTGAAGGGTCTTATGATTTATTATGCGCCGACATCTAAGATTCTTCAGCTTCGCTTCAGAATGACAGGGGAAACACCCATTTAGAATGACAGGGAAAACACCCATGGTTCAGCTGGCTTGCTTTGAGGGTAGTGCAAGAAAACCTCTATCCCACTTTCACACTATTCTCATAGGTATAATTTGGCGCTTTGACAGTGACTAATTCTTCAGCAGCAGTTGGGTGAACGGCAATCGCTTTATCAAAATCGGCCTTTGTAGCTCCCATCATCATAGGAATAGCCACAAGCTGTATCATTTCGCCAGCCCCATGCCCCATAATATGACACCCAAGCACCCGCCCGCCATTTTTTTTGGTAATTAGCTTAAATAGCATTTTTTCTTGGCTGCTACCAAGGGTATTTATCATAGGTCGAAAACGAGCAATATAGATATCAATATCTTTGTGTTTATCAGCAGATTCCGTTTCACTTAATCCTATTGTGCCAATTTCTGGATCGGTGAAAACCGCTGTTGGAATAAGTGAATAATCTATTTTGGTCGGGTTATTGTTAAAAATTGTTTCAGCAAATGCTGCCCCCTCACGAATAGCAACAGGGGTCAGTTGCACTTTGCCCGTAACATCACCAACCGCATAAATTGAAGGGCACATTGTTTGCCCAAATTCATCGACATCGATTGCGCCATTAGAATTTGCAACAATATTAGCGCTTTCCAATCCAAGATTATCAGTATAAGGCACACGGCCTGTTGCAAACATTACTGCGCCAAATTCAGCAGTTTTTCCATCGCTAAAATTAACACTAATCCCTTCGTCAGATTTTTGTAATTCTTTGATATTTGTTTGATAGATTAAATTAAGCCCTCTTGCTTTAAGGCTTTGCTCTAGGCTTTTACGAACGTCCTCATCAAAATTTCGTAAAATCAAATCACGACGATAAATCAGTGAAACATCAACCCCTAATCCCAACAAGATTTAAGCAAATTCAACGGCGATATATCCTCCACCTTCAATCAAAATGGATTTTGGCAATGTCTTAAAATTAAGCGCCTCATTTGAGGTAATGCCAAGTTCTGCGCCCTTAATATTAGGCTTAAATGGCTTAGCACCAGTTGCAATAAGAATATGTTTGCCCCTTAGAACCTTATCTTGTTTTAGCAAGCGAACTTCATTTGGCCCTGCAATAATTGCTTTGTCACGAATAGCGTCAACTTTCCAATTTTCTAAAATATTAAGATAAATATTTTCAAGCCGTTCAATTTCTTTATCTTTATTTTCTAATAAGGTTTTCCAATTAAAATCAGCTTTAACATTCCAGCCAAAATTAGCAGCAGTTTCAAAAATATGTGAAAAGCCAGAAGCATATACAAAAAGTTTTTTAGGAACACAGCCCCTGATAACGCAAGTGCCGCCATAGCGATATTCTTCAATCAGGGCGACCTTTGCACCATAGGTAGCGGCCATTCTAGCAGCTCTAACCCCACCAGATCCACCACCAATTACGATTAAATCATAAATATCACTCATATTTTCTCTATCTCTAATATTGGTTCTTATTCATAAAAAAGCCCTCATAAATCATGCGGGCTTTCTATAGTACTTATATTAAATATCCAAACCCAATTAAATATCCAAACCCAATTAAATATCCAAGCCTTTGGCACGTAAGCGAGATCGAACTTTAGCAAAAAACTCAATGCGTAAATTTGCTTCAAAAACGCCCATCACTGCTCGTAAGTCTTTATTTATATCGACATTGTTTTCGGCTAATTTTTTACCGATATCGGTTTCATAAAAATCAACAATTTGTTGCAATTCATCCATGGTAAAGCGAGAAGCATAAACCCGAGCAAACTGATTTAGCAAACTTCCTTTATCACTAGCATATTCATTAATAGTTAGGCCAATGGCTTCATCAAGCTCGTCTTTTATTTCAGGGTTTTGTGTTATAAGCGTTTGCATTGTGTTTATTCCAGATTGCAATAGACTAAGCTCATAAATGCTTGCTTGATCGGTTAAATCAACATATTTGCGTGCTAGCGCAATATGATCAGGAGCTAGCTCTTGTGATACTACAGGGCTTAGTGAAATAAACATTGTTGAAATAATTGCCAACAAAAGGGCAGGTAATTTATTTATTCTGGTCATTAAAATTCTCTTTTATAGTTATTATTAAAAGCGTTTGCACTTTATTTTTCATATCTGGTTACATTATTATCATCTGCAATTAAAGCCAAGTCACACATATTAAGGAAAAGCCCATGCTGCACAACGCCAGCTATATTTAATAGAGCGCTTGAAAGTCTATTTGCATCAAGAATGCGGCTAAAAAAAGCATCAATAATATAATGCCCGCCATCTGTTATAAATGGTTCATTATTCTCAGTCTGTCGCAATTTTAGCTCACCATTATAATTAAGTTCTCTCATGCTATTTTTAATCTGATTTGTAGTGGTTGCAAAGGCAAAGCGATTTATTTCTATCGGAAGCGGGAATTCCCCTAAATGCTCTACCATTTTCGATTTATCAGCAATTACAATCATCCGTTTGGCTTTGCTCGCAACAATTTTCTCACGCAACAATGCGCCTCCGCCGCCCTTGATTAAATTCAGATCAGCATCAAGTTCATCAGCTCCATCTACAACCAAATCAAGCTCCTCAACCTCATCAAGATCTTTTAGAACTATATTCAAACTTTTTGCTTGTTGTTCTGTTTCAATCGAGGTTGCAACGCTTATACATTCAAACCCTTGTGCAACAGCTTCTCCTAATAATTGCACAAAATGACGAGCTGTTGAGCCCGTTCCAAGCCCGATGCGCCTTGCGTTTCCGATTTCCTTAATCGCTGCCTTTGCAGCCAAAAGCTTTGCTAAATCAGTCATAATCATTCCTATTCATTTTATTCTTGTATCACTTATTTGATGTTTGTGAAGTTTTGAATGATATTAGCTATTTTAGGCAATATATTAACAGCTTAATTGAAATTACGCCTCATCGATTTTAATAAATTCAAGCGGTAGGGCTGTTGTATATTTTATTTGGCTCATTGCAAAAGATGAGCTGACATCATTTAGGGCAATTTTTGAAATGAGTTTTTTATAAAAAATATCAAATGCTTCAATATCAGGAACAACAACACGTAATAAATAATCGACATCACCAGACATACGATAAAATTCGACAACTTCACTGAATTCTTCAATTACCTTTGAAAATTTATTCATCCATTGATTTGAATGCTCACTCGTGCGCACAGATACAAATACATTAACCCCAGCATTGATTTTTTTTGGATTAAGTATCGCGCTACGCATAAGAATAACGCCATCTTCTTCCATTTTTTGAATTCGCCGCCAACACGGAGTTGTTGAAAGCCCAATTTTACGGCCAATTTCAGCAACAGGAATGGTTGCATCCTTTTGTAATAGATCCAAAATTTTGCGATCAATTCTATCTAATGCCATTTTATAATATCCGATTTTTAGAATTATTTTCTACTATTGCAGATGATATAGCGTAATCTTTGTGCAGTTTCCATTACTATCTTTGGTTTTTGTAAAACCATACCTTTGATAGTTATAGTAATTATAAAGCTAAATTACTATAAATAACCCTAATTTCTATTTCGCCATTCACGAGGGCTTATAAATTCTCCTGCCCACATTCCAACTTTTCTTAATTTAGCACTATAATGTTCTATGTCATAACCACCATAGCTTATAGCCAAGCCTTCTTTTACTAAAATAGCGGCAACATCTTTCTTATTGACGTAGCATGTAGCTAAAACCCGTGAATATCTGTCATAGCCATTGGGTTTACAAATAACTTGCTCATTCAGAACCAGCTCTTGCATACGGTTTTTAGCAGCTTTGCCGCAATTCCAAATTTGCTTGTTTTTATCCTTGCATGTTTGAAAAAGTTCAGGGGCATCAATATTTAATATTCGAATTTTATTGCCTGCAATACGTAAACTATCCCCATCCACAACTTTTGCAACGCCACTTATGGGTGCATCTTCAGATTGCTTTTCAAGCGATGAAGATAAAAAAGCAATAAACGCAAATAATAATATAACACCAACCCAGCGTGAAATTGCCTTAAATTTAAGATTTCTAAACATCATTTCAACTCTTAGTTAATAGTAATGAGATATAATAGGGTATGAGTAATGAAAAATTGGATGAAATACTAGTTTTTCTATGAATTGAGTTTTGTGAGTAAAATTATGCAAACTGCCAATAACACTTCAAGCAGTGAACCGACATCATTTCATAAACGCACAAGAAACACAAAGAGAACTGTGTTTGATGTGCGTCAGCGTATAAATTCTCCTACTGGAACTAATCTTTCATTTGATAAGGAATTACTAGCCGAATATACAAGCTCTCGTCTTGCAGGTTCGCTAGCATTGCCGATAATGTTGATTACTTTGGTAGTTCTTTCAAGCACATGGATACCTATTATCTCTGTTGCGAGTTGGGCTTTGTTGGTTGCGCTTTCTAATATTGCAGTTTTGTGGTTATGCAAACAATATCAAAATGAAGATAAACTCTCTATAGATATAAGAAAATGGGGTCGAAGAATAATCATAGTTGAAACAGCTTATGGTCTATCTTGGGCAACACTAGCATTACTTAGCTTTTCTTCAATTGATCACAATATGATCGTTATTATATTTGCTATGTCGATTGTTGGAATTGCCGCAAATGCATTTTCTACTAGAATTTTGCCCAACGCCACCCTCGCAAGTACTATGCCTATTGCAATCTCAATTTGTGCGATATTGCTTTTTCAGGGTGGCTCATTAAATTATGCCCTTGCTGCATTAGTGCTGGGGGGGGAAGTGTTTTTTCTCTATCTTGCCCGCCAATTATTAGATTCAGAAATTGTAGCATTAGAGCATCGTGCCGAAAAAGATGCGTTTATTTCTGAATTACGTGAAGCTCAAAATAATTCTGATGAAGCACGTAAACAAGCTGAGCAGGCCAACATTGCAAAATCACAATTCTTAGCAACTATGAGCCATGAATTACGTACACCATTAAATGCAATTATTGGGTTTTCAGAAGTATTAAAATCAGAGCTTTTAGGTCCTCATCAAGTGCCGCAATATAAAGAATATGCAGCAGATATTCATGATAGTGGGCAACATCTTTTGACTTTGATAAATGAAGTATTAGACCTTAGCCGAATTGAAGCGGGTAAATATGATTTGAGTGAAGAGGCTGTAAATCTAGGTGATATTGCAGATGACTGCAAAAGAATGTTAGATATTAGAGCTAAATCAAAATCCATTAAGTTAGTTATTAATATTGATAATAACCTACCCACTATTTGGGCTGATGAGAGAGCAATTCGCCAAGTAATACTCAACCTATTATCTAACGCAATTAAATTCACTCCACAAAATGGAAAAGTTGAAATAAATGTGCGCAGAAATAGCGATGGAGGATTGTTTATTTCGGTTCGAGATAACGGCCCTGGCATTCCCCAAGATGAAATTGAAACAGTCCTATCTTCATTTGGACAAGGCTCGTTGGCGCATAAAACGGCTGAGCAAGGTGCAGGGCTTGGTCTTGCCATTGTGCAAAAAATTATGAACCTACATCAAGGGCGCTTTGATTTGTTTTCAAAATTGCGGTTTGGAACAGAAACTATAGCTACTTTTCCTAAATCTCGTACGATGGACGCTATGGCTGCCGTTCATGAGAAAAGAAATCGTTTAGAAATATATTCTGATGCTAGCTAACATTAAATTTGCACTAAGGATCTTAATCCAACTCCTATGCCATAGGCCAGCCCAGCGGCAAACATGCCAATAAAAAATGTCTCTAGTGCGCTCGACCACCAACTTTGAAGTGACCATAAAGATTTAGCTGCCCCAATAGCTAAAAACACCATTCCGGTCATAATTGAAGCAATAATAGCGCTAGCATCCATACCCAATAAAAACGGAATAAGCGGCACAGCCCCGCAAATCGAAAAAGCAACAAAGGTGGCTAAGGCCGCACGAATAGGGGAGCGCTGAATTGGAGAAATTGAATGTTCTTCTTTTAGCATAGTATCAAGCCAAACATCTTCTTTCGCAGTAATTAGCTTAACCATTGCCTCAAGCTCTTTGCCCTCAAAACCTTTGCGAGCATAAATTTGTCGAATTTCCTCAACTTCCCCTTCGGGGTAATTACGAATATGACGTAACTCAATCGCTTTTATTCTCTCATAATCATCATGTTCGGATTTTGTGCCAGAATAATTTGATGCAGCCATAGAAAAACCATCAGCCACCAAATTGGCTAAGCCAAGAATTAAAATTACCCCAACTGAAAGATTAGCGCCAACAACGCCAGCAACAATAGCAAAAGTAGTTATAGCACCATCAATACCGCCATAAATCCAATCTCGAAGATAATTAGCTTTTGGCCCTTCAGCAAGTCGGGCTCTAATTGCATCTGGTTCGTGTGAATGATCCATGAAAAACCTATTTTTTGCGATTCGTTATGAAAAATCATATTCTAAATCAATTTTTCTTGCTATAGTGGGTTTTTACCCCCTATAAAGCCAAAAGGACATTTTTTAGTGAGTAAAAATATGAGTAATTGGACACCAAATAGCTGGCGCAAAAAAACTGTAATTCAAGTCCCGCAATATCCCGATATTAAAGCCTTAGAAAAAGCAGAAGCACGTTTAGCCTCTTTTCCGCCGTTAGTTTTTGCTGGCGAAGCACGAGATCTAAAAGCTAGTTTGGCTGAAGTTGCTAATGGCAATGCTTTTTTATTGCAGGGTGGCGATTGCGCTGAAAGTTTTGCTGAACATGGCGCAGACCATATTCGTGATTTCTTTCGTGCATTTTTGCAAATGTCATTAGTTCTTACGCATGGCTCATCAAAGCCGATTGTTAAAGTTGGTCGAGTAGCAGGGCAATTTGCTAAACCACGCTCAGCTGATTTTGAAACTATTGATGGCGTAGAATTGCCATCATATCGTGGGGATATTATTAATGCGATTGAATTTGATGAGACCTCACGTGTACCAGATCCAAATCGTATGCTCATGGCATATCGTCAATCAGCGGCAACATTAAATCTCTTAAGAGCTTTTGCATCGGGTGGCTATGCATCGCTTGAAAGAGCGCATGAATGGACAACTGATTTCCTCAAAGATAGTGAGGCCTATGCTTCTTATAAAGAAGTGGTTGAAAAAATCGAAGATGCTATTTCATTTATGAAAGCGATGAACATCACAGCAGAAAATACGCAACAATTAAGAGAAACTAAATTTTATACTAGCCATGAAGCATTGTTGCTTGGTTATGAAGAAGCACTAACCCGTAAAGATTCAATTTCGGATGATTATTATTCAACTTCGGGGCACATGATGTGGATTGGTGATAGAACACGCCAACCCGATGGCGCACATGTAGAATATTTTTCAGGCATTAAAAACCCCATCGGTATTAAATGCGGCCCAAGCCTTAGTGAAGAAGATTTGCTAAAATTGCTTGATAAATTAAACCCAGAAAATGAAGCAGGGCGCATAACATTAATTGCTAGATATGGTTCAGATAAAATAGAGCAACATTTGCCAAGTTTAATTGAAATCGTAAAAAGAGAGGGGCAAAAAGTTGTTTGGTGTTCTGATCCAATGCACGGCAATACGATTAAAGCCTCAACAGGATATAAAACTAGACCGTTTAATCAGATTATGGATGAAGTGAAATCATTTTTTAGAATTCACAAAGATATGGGTACTTACGCAGGCGGTGTGCATATTGAAATGACTGGTGCAGACGTTACCGAATGTGTGGGTGGTGTTTCAGCCGTTACAGAAGATGATCTATCAAATCGCTATCATACCCATTGCGACCCAAGATTAAATGCGTCGCAATCGCTAGAGTTGGCGTTTTTAATTGCTAAAGAGATGTCGAACACAAAATAAAACTTAAAAATACAAGGGTTTTTAGCACAACATTAACCATAACAAGTCATAAATAGGCTTCAAATGCTCTTTTAGAGCCTGTTTATTGAGGTTGTTATGTCACGTTTAGTAGCTAATATTAGTATTTTAGCCTTTTTTATTGCCACTCCTGCTTTATCTGCGGAAATTGTAAAATCTGATAATCTTGGAGATTTGCGAGGGGCCTATCCATCAGATTGGGATATGAGCGATAATGGAGATCCGCTAGATTTTGAATGTGGCGCACGCTATTATTATTCTATTGGCAGCTCAACATTGACAGTCAATGGAGGCAATTACGTTTCTGAAGATAAAAGCCAAATTTTAGAGCTCTATGGTCGAATAGATGATAATTCAACATCTACCTATCTTAAAGCATGGGGCGGTTATTCAGCGCTGATTGATGGCACATATTCAACACCAGCAACTGGTGGAAATGTGGTAATGTCTGGTGGCCGAGTTGCTTATGCAGGAGCAGATTTTGGTTATATTCCACTAGGAAATGAAGATTTCCAGATGGGCGGCTTTGTTGGTTATCAATATTACTCCGATAATCCAGATATGGGACGTGTTAATTTTGTAACATCTGCTGGTGGTGGAAATAGTGAGACAAATGCTCTTGAAATCCATGAATTGCGATTAGGAGCAGCTCTAAATGCCGATCTTGGCGATAAAGTTGATTTAAATATCCAAGCTGCAATAATTCCTTACGCAGCAGCAAGCGGAACTTATGGTGCTTTTGCACTGCCAAATTTTGTTGATGGAGGAACTATTTATGAGCAAGGATCAGCTGGAACTTTAGCTGGCTCTTTATATGGTGCAAGTGCTGAAGCCATGTTGGGCTTTAATGCAACCGATAATCTAACTATTAGAATTGGTGGCAGAGTGCATTATCTAACTGGTAATAACGCTACAATGGAATATACTGCAAGAGAAGTTGGTAATCCAACAAACGAACAACTCTACACTAGCAA
>JAJRPR010000052.1 GCA_024280655.1 Alphaproteobacteria bacterium
CCAAAGCGATTAAGAACCTTTTCTATTCGCTTAATTTCACATAAATCATTGCCTAAACCAATAATCATTTAAGCCCTCTACTTCCCGGCTTAATCGCAGGAATTGCAGCTAAACTGGCAGGCAAATTATCTGGATGATAGGCTGGCACTTTATATTCAAGGAGCGAAATAAGCGGAATTCCTATATCAACCTCACCGCCAGATCTATCAATCAAACAAGCACCAGCTACAACATTTGCCCCCAAATCTTTAAGGCAGGAAATACATTCTTTAATTGAAAGACCAGTTGAAATAATATCTTCAACAATTATGATTTTTTCTCCCTGCTCAATTTCAAAACCACGCCTTAATGCAAATTCTCCATTTTCTCTTTCTGTATAAATTGCTGGCAATCCTAATTGTCTTGCAGTTTCATAACCGGGAATTATACCGCCAACGGCTGGGGAAACAACTTGTGAGACATCGCCAAACCCTGCCTCTTTTATTTTATCTGCCAATGCTTTACACAATAGTTCTGCCTTTTCTGGCTGACTAAAAACTAGAGCTTTTTGCAAAAAAACAGGAGAGCGCAAACCAGAAGAGAGGATAAAATGCCCCTCTAATATTGCATTGCAATCCTTAAAGATCTTAAGAACTTGTTGTTTGTTCATTTTTGTTCCAATCAATATTTTCTATAGTTTTACATTCAGAAATACTAGCACGAGTAACTTCTGACAGACCTGCTGTTCCTCTTAAACTATCAAGAACATCGCTAAGTTGCGCAAGATCACGCAATTCTAGCTGAATGATTAATTTATGAAAATCGGGCGAGTTTTGTCGCAAAACCATATTATGAATATTGGCATCACAACCAGCAATTATTGAGGATATTTGCGCCAAAGTTCCCGGTTTATTAAGTGCTAGCAATGAAACTACTAATTTATAGCGCCTACCAACAACATTAGCCACGCCCCAGCTAACATCAATCCAAGCGCTTTCATTATTTGAAATATTTTCAAGAGCTTCTGAATCTATTGGGAAAATTGTTATTTCCTCATTAGGCATCAATATTCCAACCACCCTATCTCCGGGTAAAACCCCTTGCGCTGAAATATTTGATTTTGTGTTGAAATTAACTTTAGAAAGCAGCACCTCGCCTTTTTTTGATAATCTTTGCCCACTTGGAATGCGAAACATAAAATCAATATTGTCTTTCAAAGGAAACCAGCCATCTTCTTCTTTAGCAAGCGGCATAGTAATTTTTCGTTTTTTTGTTCGACGCACGCCTTTTATACTTGCTGCCTGTTTTATTATTTCATCGGCTAAAACTAAGCCTTTGCCAATCTCAAAATTAAGTGAAAATCTATCAGTTTTTTCTAGAGCCTTAACCAATTTTTCTATTTCTTCTTCGCTTAAAACCAGTCTTTCACTTTTTAATATTGATTGTAATATTTGCTCACCCAAAGTTGCAGCGCGTTTTTGCTCTTCATGGCGCACTGAGCGCCTTATTGCAGCACGAGCCTTGCCAGTTGCCGCAATAAATTCCCACGACGCTGGAGGGGAATGATTTTGATCAGTAATTATTTCAACTTCTGCCCCACTTTGTAATTTAGTAGTGAGGGGGACAAGAGAATAATTTACTTTAGCACCAACACAAATATCTCCCAATTCTGTGTGCACGGCATAAGCAAAATCAATAGGTGTTGCTCCTCTTGGTAGGGCTATTAATTTACCTCGTGGGGTAAAACAAAATACTTGATCTTGAAAAAGCTCTAGCTTTGTATCCTCAAGAAATTCTTCACTTAGATTGTTTTGCGCTAAAGAGGAAATTGTGTTTCTTAGCCAAGAATATGCTCGGCTTTCTTTTTCTAATCTTTGCAGGTTTTCTTTTATATCGTCCTTATAAAGCGCATGGCCTGCGATGCCATATTCGGCAATTTCGTGCATTTCTTTTGTGCGTATTTGCAATTCGACCCTTTGCCTTGTTGGGCCAACAATAGTTGTATGAATTGAGCGATAATCATTATATTTTGGTACAGAAATATAATCCTTAAAACGACCCGGCACTACTTGCCAAGTTGTATGCACAACACCTAGCGTTTTATAACAATCCTTTATATTTTCAACAATTACTCTAAAGCCAATTACATCTGAAAGCTGCTCTAGGGAAATTGAATTTCTCTCAATTTTTGAAAATGTTGACCAAGGAGCTTTTACTCTGGCGCTAACTTTAGCTTTTATATTTTCGCTTAAGAATTTTTTTGTTAGCTCTTTTAGAACATCTTTTATTATACTAGCACTCTTTTCTCGCATGTTAGAAAGGCGATCGGTAATTGCATTATAATGCTCTGGCTGTAGGACAGAAAAAGCAATATCCTCTAGTTATGAGCGCATCTCTTGCATACCCATACGCCCAGCAAGGGGCGCATAAATATCCATAGTTTCACGAGCGATGCGTTTTCTTTTTTCTATCGGAACAAAATGAATAGTGCGCATATTGTGTAATCTATCAGCAAGTTTTACTAATAAAACACGCACATCTTGAGATACTGCTAGGAGTAATTTTCTTAGGTTTTCAGCTTGTGCTTTTTCTTTTGAAACTAGATTTAGCCTATCAATTTTTGTTAGACCCTCAACAATAGCACCAATCTCATGGCCAAACATTTGATCAATTTCAAACCTTGTAGCGTCTGTGTCTTCAATAGTATCATGCAATAGAGCTACAACAATAGTTGCATCATCTAATTTTAGCTCTGTTAAAATGGCTGCTACTTCTAGTGGGTGAGCAAAATATGGATCACCTGATGCACGTTTTTGTGTGCCATGTTTTTGCATGGCATAAACATATGCTTTATTTAGCAATGCCTCATCGGCATTTGGGTTATATGCCAAAAC
>JAJRPR010000053.1 GCA_024280655.1 Alphaproteobacteria bacterium
ACAATCAAATATCCACGTCTAAAATCACCAAAGGCAATGGAAGTTGAATCATTTGCAATATCAGGCATATCTTCTGCCTCAACCAATTCAAAACCAAGCAAAGAAGCACGACCATTTGGAGTTAATGAAGGTTGCCAAATATAATTACCATCAGCGTCTTTTAACTTACGAATAGCGGCTTGTGTTGAGCGATTCATCACCCAAGAAGCATTTTGACGATAGCCAGATTTAAGAGCATAAACCAAATCAATCAACACATCACTCTCGTCGGTAAGCGGGAAAGACCCTGCCTCACCAGTTGGCATATAACCAAGATTACCCCAAGTCCAAGCACTTTCAGCAACCTGAGTTTCAGACAAAAAGCCAGTTGGTTTATTAATACCATCACCGATAATAAAAGCCGCTGTTTCTTGCTCGGCAAAAGCCAAATTAACCTCATCAGCAATCCATTGCCCAACATCAACTGCACTATCTTCAAGAAAAGAAGAAGTAGCCGCAGGCATCGCATAAAGCTCCATAGTTGAATAAGAAATTTCAGCTAAAGTCTGACTTGCAGTTTCAGGGCGCACATCAGTTTCACCAACCCAGCCAACAGCAGGGCCTGCAATAGATATTGGCTTCTTATAGACAGAAGAAGAAATAATGCGATTGCCAGCAATAGCACGAATGGGCGAAACATCGCCTAACAAACGTGCGATTTCAAGTTCTGTTTCATCAGGAACAAGATAGCCACCATCAGGGTTTGAACCAATCGAGAGCGCTTTTTCTTCACCTCGTTTTACGTAAGCCGAAAAAGCATCTTTATATTCATCATTAGCACGATTAGAGGCAAACCCAGCTTCAAGATTTGGGCGAGAACGCTCAAGCACCGCTCGATCAAGCGCAGATTTATGCCCATCAAGAGCTGCATTAAGACGAGTTAATTTATCCTCAACAATAACATCACTAGAACCACGCTTTTCTAACTCGCTCAAACGATTATCATTAGTATGTTTAAACTCCTCAAATGCTGACATAAATTCATTAAACATGCCAGACACATCTCCAGTCCCTTTGCCAGTTGTGGCCTTAATTTCTAATTGTTCGTTAGTTTTATCCATAATGCGGACTTCCTTCATTGGTTGCGTAAAAGTGAAATGGCCGCATCTAACGACCGAGCAAGAGAGACGTTCCTCTCTTGATTTGTAGCGCTTGGTTTAATCCTTGCGCCCTCCATCATCGGAAAAGTGACAATGGAAATTTCCCAAAGTTTGACTTGGTAAAGATGACGAAATCCAGTAACTCTATCTTTTTTGGCTCTTTGCGTCTTAAAGCCGATTGAAAGCCCATCAAGCGCACCACCAATTATAAGTTTTTTTAGTGCGTCCGCTCTTTCAATTCCGGGCAGCAATCTACCCCGAACCCAAAGACCAAAACCATCTTCTTGCACCTGCTCCCAAATGCCTATTGGCTCTTTTGGGTCATGCTGAAAAAGCAGGCGAATATCTTGATTGTTTTTTTGCATCAAAGATTTTTTGAACGCACCAGGCATAACAATATCACCGCCCTGATCCACCTGATTAAACACCGAAGCATAACCAGCAAAACGCCCCATTTCATCCATGGGACTAGAGTTTAAATTCATTTATTTGCTACCTTTTTTGCAGCTATTGCTCTCTTATTAGCTACTGTTCTCTTTTTAGCTGCCGTTCTTTTGGAATTTGCCCGTGGTTTTTTAGAGCTGGTTTTAGAAAGCGTTCCAGCCAAATTCCAAGCAAATTGACGAAACACTTGGCTAGATTCAGGTTTAGAGTTTTTACCTGTTTTTGATAAGGTACTCATATTCATTCACCCCTTTTGAAAAGTCGATTTAATGATGCAATTTCAGAAACAAATTCATTAAATCGCTTATGCGATGCTGCTATTTCTTTGAGAGCCCAAAACAGCATGCCACTAGCGCCACTAGCCCATAAAAAAAGTGCCAAATGCGCCAAATCACCACGTTCAGAAATCAATTTTGTTAGTTCGTCCATTTTGTCCTCCTCACTATTTTGCGGCTAATCCTAACTGCTCACGTTTTTCTTCTTCGCTTAAAAAATCAGCCTCACCTATGCGTTTCCATAAAAGTGTTTGATCTTCAGCCAACGCCTCAATGACGCTAAAATCCGGGACAATTTGCAACTGACCCTCAAAGCTCGGGGCAAGCCAATTTGAAAGATTAGCGCTCACTCGGCGAACCATTGGCAACACGCTTTGCCGCCATAAAACTCGATTAGCCTCAGCATAATTGGCATAAGTATTATCACCGGGAATACCGAGCAACATTGGCGGCACACCAAAGGCGAGCGCAATATCACGAGCAGCAGAATTTTTAGCCTCAATAAAATCCATATCTTTTGGCGTTAAAGCAATAGTTTTCCAATCAAGACCACCCTCTAAAACCATAGGACGGCCTGCATTATTTGCCCCTTGAAAACTTGTTTCAAGTTCACCTTTAAGGCGCTCAAACTGATCTGAAGTTAAATTGCCACCTGCCGCCGAATAAACCAAAGCACCAGATGGTCGAGCACCATTTTCAAGCAATGATTTATTCCATTTAGCTGCTGCCTCAAAAATATCAACACTAGATTTTGCTGCATCAAATGGAGATGATCCATAATAATCATCGTCAGGGTGAAATAATTTTAGATGCAAAATCTTTGGAATTATTTCTTCAAACTGGCTAATTTTTCGAGTCTTATTGCCAGCAACATATTCATAAGCAATGGGCCAGCCATCTTTTCCTGCAATTAGTTTCATTCTATCAGGACGAAGTTCAAACAAAGCCCTAACTTCATTATCAACAATTACTGCCTCAAGATAGGCATTGCCATTTAATTGCAAATAAGAATATATGCGCTCCAAAATTTCAGATCCAGAACTATGTGCATTAGGACAATTTAACAAAGTTAAAGCACTATGCTCGCTTTGCTTTTCACCGTCCAAAATAACTTGCAACGGAACACGAGCCGCTGCTTGCGCAATCATTCTCACACAACGATTAATCACTGGATTTTTCGCATAACTGGCATTAGCAGATGAGCCAGCACCAGAAGCAAAATTTGCATTTGCTAAATCAGTAAAGGTAAAAAAACTTTGTGATTTTTGCTCAAGTGTTGCACTATTTTTACGCAAATCTTTTCGTCCGCCCATAAAGCGATTTAACCAAGAAACCATCATTCTCTCCGTAAATTATTATAACTCTCGTTGTCATTGTAGCCTTTTAAACCACAATCCAAAGTCCCCCTCCCCCTCGCGGGGAGGGGCTAGGGGTGGGGGGTTCAAACATAAAGTGGTGGGGGCTCAAACATAAACTAAAACAAACAAAAAACTCAAATCCCACGCACTTTAGGTCTCATTTTATTAAGCATCAACTCCGTTAGCGCCCAAACCAAAGCATCAACCCTATCGGGCGAATGACCATCAGAAAGACCGTTCACCCCAAAGGCACACATTTCATCTTCAAGCTCATCTAAACCATACCTATGGCTAACCAACCCCCTAGCATAAAGCGCCGCCACAGGTTCTGCGCGGACCCATTTCCCACGAGTTGCCCGAACAGAAATTACAGATATTTCAGGGTTGACCTGCATAATCATTTGAGAAACCATATCACCACCCTGATTAACTTCAGCAACAACAGCATCGGCATCATGCGCCTTATAGGCCTCAGCCACCTTGCCCGCCCATTCAAGCGGCTTGGCTGGCTTTATAGTTTTATCCTCAATAATAATTGCTTTTTCGCCATAACTCGCTGCCACAATAATACCACAAGCGTCCGAATTTTTATTGGCAGAAACAGGCGGATCAACCGCCACAATTATCCGCTCAAGGGGCGGTAATTGCTTTATTTTTATACTCTCAATCAAACGCCTAGACCACAAAGCGTCGGGCAAATCATCAATCAATTCACCGTCCAATTCTTGCCGCCCCAAGACAGATCCCTTATAGCGCTCAACAATTTGGCTTAAAAAACTAGATGCTAGATTAGCCTCATTTTCCCCTGTTTTCATACGAGTAACAATAGTATGTTCATCACTAAGCAAACGCTTAATCAGCTTAGTTGGACGTGGCGTAGTAGTTGCTAATTGGCGCGGATCTTTGCCCAATCGAAGCGCAAATTGCAACATATCCCACGCCTTTTCAGCTTGCGGCCATTTGCCAATTTCATCGCACCAAGCAGCACCAAATTGCGGACCTCTAAATCTCTCAGGTTCAGAGCCAGACATAAGATGCGCCTCAACCCCATTTTCCCAAATCAAAATATTGCGCTGACGATCAAATTTTGGACGCTCACTAAGAGTGCCAATATTTAATATCCCGCTTTCCCCCTCAACCATAATCGATCGGGCTTGCGCAATAGTTTCACCAACCAAAGCAATAGGAGAAATCAAATTTTCACCAGTAGCCAAAGCACGAACCCACTCAGCCCCAGCCCGAGTTTTACCAGAGCCACGCCCACCCATTAAAAGCCAAGTAGTCCAGTTCCCAACAGGGGGCATCTGTTCTGCACGAGCCCAAAGCGACCAATCAGCAACCAACTCCTCAACTTCCTCATCGCTCAAAGAAGCAACTAAATTATCCAATTTTCAAAACTCATATATATCTCCCCACGTCATTGTAACAAAACCGCACAATCCAAAGTCCCCCTCCCCCTCGCGGGGAGGGGTTAGGGGTGGGGGTCAGACATAAAAGAGGTGAGGGCTCAACAAGACAAAAACAAAAAACCTAACCCCTACGAAGATGCTCAATCCTATCACTCAATTTCTGCCGCAATTCATTAAGCTCACGAGTACGCTTTTTATCAGGCTTGCGCTCTCGCTCCTTTTGGTCAAGATCAATAAGTTTTTCTAAATTCCTAGTAATAGTTCCAAGCAAAGTAACTTCTTTATTGCCATGATTTGCCATATCT
>JAJRPR010000054.1 GCA_024280655.1 Alphaproteobacteria bacterium
AGGTGTCCCAGCCTCAGCTTGCTTCAATATACCAATAATTTGGCTGTCAGAATATCTCGAGCGCTTCATATAAAATCTCCTTCGCTTAACTATAAGAAAATTCTACTTATAAATGCTATTAAATATTGGGGGTATTACCAAACCATTGTTTGTTTGCAAATGCTGGCTCTTTCTTAAAAATGAAAAGAGCTACTAATCCCCCCACTAAGAATTGTATAATTCGAAATTGAGGCAGATAGAAAATTGCATAATCTAAATTCTCTATTGATTTAAATAATGTAAAATCACTATTTGGAACTAGCAAAGTCCAGTAGGCAGCCAACAAATAAACTAGCCCCAAAACAGCGGCAATAATACTAAGGATAGTAAAATTTATCCGCTTGCCAATAAGTAACATTATACCAAAAAGAATGTAAAACTGCTCTTCAACAGATAGTGACCAAGTATGTAGTAAGGCACGAACCTCGTTTTCTGGTGCAAAATAACCAGCCTGATCAAAAAATAAAAAATTTGATAAGAAAAACTGTGAGTAAAGCCCTTGCTTTGCGGTGTCGGCTAGCTGCTCGGGTGACAATAAAACAAACGCAATAATTAAAGTAAAAAGAATGGTGACGAAAAGCGAAGGAACAATTCTTTTGAACCGCCGAACATAAAATTTCCTAACCTCAAACTGACCCTTTTTCTCTCTATTGATCATCATGGTGTGGGTCATTAAAAACCCACTCAACATAAAGAATAGGTCAACTCCCAAATATCCAAAACCAAATCCTGGAGCGTCAAGATGATAAAAAACGACTAGTAAAACTGCTAGTGCTCGCAAACTATCTAATCGTAAAATTCTGTTACTTACCATGATAGCACTTAGTGGCAGAAAGAATATATGTGGTCAAGGGGTAATGCCCCCTAAAAAGAAGGGTATTTATGAGTAGAATTTTCTATTAAGTTAAGGGGCTGTCCCAGATAACGCATAAAATGTGTTATGAGGAACAGTATGAGAAAGAGCAGATTAAGTCTACATAAACAAGGCAGATTAGTTGAACATTTTGTATCTGGCACTACCGCCAGATGTGCTGCCAGTTTAATTGGAGTAAACAAGAGTACTGGCGCATATTATTTTCATCGTTTGCGTGAAATTATAGCCCTCCAGTTAGAATTAGAATCTCATGAAGTTTTCAGCGGTGAGATTGAAGTTGACGAGAGTTATTTTGGAGGGCGTAGGAAAGGCAAGCGAGGACGAGGTGCGGCTGGCAACCCGCTGCGCAAGCGCCTGCGCGGCGAGAGTGCCTGTATTTGGGCTATTAAAGCGTGGTGGCAAGGTTTACACAAAGATTATACCAGATGCAACATCTGCGACTTTAATGCCAATTATTCAACGTAAAGTTATTCCTGACAGTATTGTATATTCGGACTGTTGGCGTGGATATAATGTGCTGGATGTTTCAGATTTTCATCACTATCGGATCAACCATTCAAAACTGTTTGCTGACAAGAAAAACCATATCAACGGCATCGAAAACTTGTGGAACCAAGCCAAGCGCCATATGCGCAAATTTAATGGTGTTCCAAAGGAGAATCCCGTTTTTCAACGGGACATGCTTTGGGCTATATTTGAAGGAATGTGAGTGCCGATATTTTGATAAATAGTCTGCGGCTTTGATTTATTTGATTAAGTCACAAACAAGCAAGAACCAGTGACATCAACTAAATGGCATTTTGGTGCTTCAAAAAACTGAAACTCTTTATGGGCAACTAATAAAACATGAATATCTACCGCCTTGCTCGCCTCATCACTTGATACGAGTTCAACTTGTTCCAGACATGTTGGTAACTCTGTAATATTCGGCTCTATTACCAAAACGTTACCACTATGTCTTTCTGTTAGTTCCTTCACAATCTCAAGCGCAGGACTTTGACGTAAATCATCTATATCAGCTTTAAAAGTTAAACCATAACAAGCAATTGTTACATCTTTTGCAGTTTTATCTGGGTTATCCATAAGATATGCGCCTACTGCCGCTTGAACTTTTTTTATCACCCAATCGGGGTTAGCATCATTTACCTCACGTGCTGTGCGAATAAGATTTGCCAATTCAGGGGTTTTTGACACAATAAACCAAGGATCAACTGCTATACAATGCCCGCCAACTCCTGGACCGGGTTGTAAGATATTCACTCTTGGATGACGATTGGCTAGTGCTATAAGTTCCCATACATTTATATCCAACTCATCACAAATCATCGAAAGCTCATTGGCAAACGCAATATTAACATCGCGGAAACTGTTTTCAGTCAGTTTGGCCATTTCGGCGGTTCTGGCATTGGTAATAACACATTCACCCAAAACAAATATTTTATAAAGATCAATCGCCGCCTCAGAGCAAGCGTTGGTCATGCCGCCAATTACTCGATCATTTTCAACCAATTCACGCATGATATGACCAGGTAGCACCCTTTCAGGACAGTGCGCTATGCGAATATCAGAGGCTTCACCATGAGTTTGCGGAAAAGTTAGGTCAGGGCGAGCCTTTGCTAACCAATCTGACATTTGTTCAGTAGCACCAACTGGCGAAGTGCTTTCTAATATTACTAAATTACCTTTTTCAAGCACTTTAGCAATAGAATTGGCAGCCGCTTCTATATAACTCAAGTCAGGCTCGTGATTATCGCCCATGAATGGAGTTGGCACTGCAACAAGAAATGCCTCTGCAGGCTCAGGTGTTGTGGTAGCTTTTAAGTAGCCTTCAGAAACGCAAGAGCGAACCAATATGTCTAAATCAGGCTCTACTATATGTATCTCGCCACGATTGATGGTTTTTACAGTGTTTTCATTCACATCAACACCAATCACCTTTATTTTTCGTGAAGCAAACATAGCCGTGGTTGGTAGACCAATATAACCAAGGCCAATTACACAAATTTTTGAAAAAGCAACCATATTAAATATTTCCAAGCGCATCAAGTATTCGAGCGCACGCCTGTCCATCACCATAGGGATTATGAGCGCGTGCCATCAAAGAATAAGCATTATTATCTGTCATCAGTTTATTAACTTCATTAGTTATTGTGTCAATATCTGTTCCCACAAGTTTAACAGTTCCTGCGCTCACGGCTTCTGGGCGCTCAGTAGTATCACGCATTACCAAAACAGGTTTCCCCAATGAAGGGGCTTCTTCTTGTATGCCCCCAGAATCTGTGAGGATGATATGCGCTTCTCCCATCAGGTAAACAAAAGGCAAGTAATCTAAAGGTTCAATTAGATGAATATTGCTAATATTGGACAAGATCTTTTGAACTGGCTGTTGCACATTTGGATTTAAATGCACTGGATAAATTATTTGCACATCTTTATGCGCATCACAGATATTTCGCAAAGATTGACAGATATTTTCAAACCCACGACCAAAATTTTCTCGGCGATGGCCAGTAACCAATATCAGGCGTTTAGTTTTATCTATAAAAGAAAATTGCGCTTCTAATGATGATTTTAGTGCTATATCTGCACTAATTTTTTTTGCACCATCAACAAAGCATCAATTACGCTATTGCCAGTGACAAAAATTGAACTTGGCGTAACATTTTCTGCAATTAAATTATCGCATGCAATATTAGTTGGAGCAAAATGATAAGTCGCAAGAGTACCTGTAAGTTTCCGATTGCCTTCCTCTGGCCAAGGAGAATATAAATTTCCTGTGCGCAAACCAGCTTCAACATGACCCACTGGAGTTTGCGCATAATATGCAGCTAAAGTTGCTGCAAATGTTGTTGATGTATCACCATGCACCAACACAGTATCAGGTTTTTCTTGAGCAATGATAGGCTCTAATTCACAAAGAACGCGCGAAGTAATCTGATGCAATGATTGTTTAGGGGACATAATATTTAGATCATAGTCTGGGTTTATATTGAATAGATTCATAACCTGATCTAACATTTCTCTATGTTGCGCGGTTACACAAACAATAGAAATAAAACGATCATCTGCCTGAAGAGCCTTAACTAAAGGTGCCATTTTAATTGCTTCTGGACGAGTGCCAAAAACTGTTAGAATACGCTTTTTGTCCATTTAACTAATTCCTATTAAATATTATTACGCTTAGTATAAATTTAACGATTTGTATTAAAAAATGCTGATGTTGTTGGCAAAACTTAGCAAAATACTGATAATAAAAACTGTGCAAGTGTAATTAAATATATCCGCTATTTTTTGTTCCTTAGTAGATTATTATACTTCTTCTCATGGAAACCGCCAACTTCGGGCAATTTTTAAGTCTAGTGAGAAAATACAAGAGTTTTTCATAAACATCAATGAATAGTATATGCGCACTTTATCTTAATTCCATTTAATCAATTTTGCAATTCAAAGTCATGCTTTAGAAAAGGACACAGATATAGATAAATAATCTGTGGCTCTGGTTTGTTTGTTTTCCCCTAGCGGCTGGTGGGCGGTTGACCTTTTTAGCCATGAGCGGGTGCGCCGCAACCACTTTGGCTTTAGTTGCGTCTAAGTTAAATAAGTTCTCCTACCAAAGAAGTTGCACCGCACCCTGAAAGCTCATGGCTTAACGGCCTTTTCACCGCCCCCCATCCTCGGGGGGGAAACGGTTTAGAAAAGGAGAAAAGGCAATGCCAGAACTTAATGAACAGATAGAAACTTACGAAACTATTATCCTTGAGCCAAGAATTTATGTTGCTTGTTTAGCGGCTTATAATAGTGGCTATCTGCACGGAAAATGGATTAGTGCCAATCAAGATGAAAGCCAAATTCATAAAGAGATTTCTCAAATGTTAGAGCAATCCCCCATTTCAAATGCAGAGGAATGGGCAATTCATGATTATGAAGGTTTTGAAGGGGTTGAATTATTTGAATATTCAAGCATTGAAAGTGTTGTTGCTTTTGCAGAATTTATCAATGAACACGGACAGCTTGGCGGCGAACTTCTCAATCATTTTAGTAATAATATTGATGATGCAAATAAAGCACTTGAAAATCACGCAGGGGAATATAAAAGCCTTGCGGATTTTGCGCAAGAATTAACCGAGCAAAGCACCAAAATTCCACAAAACCTAGCCTATTACATTGATTATGAAGCAATGGCAAAAGACATGCAAATGAGTGGCGATGTATTCACTATCGAACTTAGCTTCGAGCAATCTCACGTATTTTGGGCGCATTAAATTTAATGTGCTTTATTTTTCTAACTACTCAAAACAACTCAAAAACAGGACAGAGCAATGGAACTTGCACATATCCCACTAAACAGATTAAAAATCTCAGCGCAAAATATGCGTCACTCGCAAAAGAAACCAGATATATCTGATATTTTGCCAAGCATAAAAGAGCGAGGTATTCAACAGCCTTTGCTTGTAAGAAAACACGGCAAAAATTATGAAATAATCGCAGGTAGAAGAAGATATTTCTCACTAAAAGAACTAGAGAAAAAAGACAACATAAGCGAGCCAGTGCCATGTGCAATTATGAAATCTGGTGATGATGCAACAGCTTTAGAGGCTTCACTTATTGAAAATATTGCACGTTGTGACCCCGATGAAATGACACGGTTTGAAACTTTTTCTTTGCTTGTAAAAAAGGGTAAAACTGCAAAAGATATTGCCTTAACTTTTGGGGTTAGTGAACTAATGGTTAAACGCTCGCTTGCGCTTGGCAATCTTATTCCTGCAATTCGAGAGGCTTATCGCAATGAAGATATAGGTGCAAAAACTATTCGCTTGCTAACATTAGCAAATGAAAAACAACAAAAAGAATGGTTTGGATTATTTAATGATCCAGAAGAACAAGAGCCAAGTTCATGGCAGTTAAAGCAATGGCTTTTTGGTGGTGACATTAAAACCAGTTGCGCCCTTTTTCCCCTTAATGATTACAAAGGAGAAATTATCGCTGATCTTTTTGGCGAGGATTGTTATTTTGATGATGTTGAAAAGTTTTGGAAACTGCAAAACCAAGCCATTGCAAAAAAGCGAGATGAGTTAATAAAACATGGTTGGAGCGAAGTTGTAATCTTTGATGTTGGCAAGCATTTTTCTAATTGGGATTATGTAGAAACATCAAAAGAAGACGGAGGGCATGTTTATATTTGCGCATCTGCAAATGGTGAAGTGAATTTATATGAGGGTTTTATAACAGATAAAGAATTTAGAACCCGAGCAAAAGCATCATTACAGATAACAAATAATAGTGAAGTGCAATCACGCCCAGAATTAACAAAGGCGGCACAAAATTATATAATTTTACACCGCCATGGGGCTGTTAGAACTGCTCTATTAAAACAGGAAAATATTGCCCTGCGCTTAATGGTTGCACATGTTATTGCTGGCTCGCATAACTGGAATATTAAAGCTGACCCCCAACGAGCCGACAAAGAAAGCATTGAGAAAAGCATTTCTCAATCTAAATCTCAAACTGCTTTTAATGAAGAAAGAAAGGAGATTTTGAAACTATTAAAATTACCAAAACATAGTAATTTTATCACGCAAGCACATGCAGATGAAGAAAGCACTTTAGAGATTTTCATCATGTTGTTGGAACTTTCTGACAAAGATGTAATGAGAATACTAACATTTATAATGGCTGAAACTTTACAAGCAGGAACTTGTATTATTGAAACGCTTGGCAATAAATTATCGCTTAATATGAATGATTGTTGGCAAGTAGATGATATATTCCTTACTCTTTTACGAGATAAAGGAGCAATAAACGCTATGCTAAAACATATTGGCGGCAAGCAGGTTGCTGATGCAAATATTAGTGCAACTGCAAAGGTTCAAAAGAAAATCATATCAGATTTTATATCTGGTGATGGACGCAAAAAAGCAGAAAACTGGTTGCCCCACTATATGGAATTTCCTTTTAAGGCATATACAAAAGCTGGAGCAGGGCAAGTTTCATTAAATGCTAAAATGGCTAAATAGCTTTAATCACATAATCAATTATGACCTTCTTTAATTAGGAGGTCATAGTTTTTTCTTATCATAATGATGCAAAATGAAAATATATACACTGTGCTTTTTACTCTTACCCAGAAATAACCCCCTCTTAAATTGCAAATATTTTATAAAATCAAAATTTGATTATGTCTTTCAGGCAAGGAAATATGCTTGCAAAGGCTCGTATTTTAGAAACACCTAAATCCAAACTAATTTTTGTTAAAATAAGCCAAACATTTCTGCCATTATTACCCTTCCATATTCTAATAGAAAAGACAATTATCGACCTGCTTTGCTTAAAATACCTATGACAGGCATCTAGCATTATAAAGCACTAATTTTCACTTTTTGGCTCGCCGCTTTGCGGTTCTTAACAGAACAAAAAACAGAAAATTAGCACTCAAGCACTTGCCATATTGCCAAGCGTTACAATGCTAGAGACCCGTCCTAACGGTTAGCTACAGCAGGGCGATAATCGCTTAGCTATAAATAAATGGAGATAATAAAATGGCACAAGCAATTGGATATGTAACTAAAACTAAAAATGGTGGATTTGATGGATCATTAGCAATGATGAGCTTAAAGAAACGCATTACCATCTTGCCTAACAGCGAAAAACAAAGCAAAAAACAACCTGATTTTAGAATATATACCGATGATAAAGTTGAAATTGGTGGTGGCTGGGCAAGAACAGGAAAAGCAAGTGGCAACCCATATGTTTCCCTAACATTTGCAGCACCTGAATTCGGCTCGAAAAAAATCTATGCAAATCTTGGACAAGCATCTGGTCAAGATGATGAAGATGTAATGGCAATTCTTTGGAATCCAAAAGACTGAAAAACTTATATTCCCCCATATAATTGATATGGGGGAATATTTAAATAAAATTACAATTAGAATAAAGTTCAAAACATATTGAATTAGATTTGTTATTTATCTTTTCAATTCAACTGTTTATCTAAATAGCTTATTGCACTATATATATTATTTTATTCTATTAAAATTTATATTTTATATTTTTTAGGAGCGAAAATGAGGACGCACAAAAGAAATATTTTGCCTAGAGTAAATATTGATTATGGCTGATAAAGAGCCAAAAATAAATCATTATGATTACCTTTATAATATGAGTGTTGAAGGTTGGACGTGGGAATTTATTCGCCGATGCCCTGCTTATCATAAAGGTTGGAAGCGATATTCATCACGCATAGATATTGAGCAAAATCATTTAGAATTATCAAAAATTGATAGGCATGAAATAAAAGCCGCTTCACGTTTTGGTTTGTTATTTTTTGCTGACCCAGCACAAGATTCAAAAACTATAAGCCCCTTTTGGTCGCCATCACATAATCCATATATTCTAAAATGCACCCCAACTCCAAACGATAAAGCGGATAATTCATCTGGTGCGCTTTTGAATGATATAGCGTGCAAAAGATCACTTGTTCAATCTAGTGATGGTAAATTGCATTTATTATTATCTAAAACTAACCGCTCTTTGCAGCTCACATTTGATAAGAAAATTGACATTGAACAAGAAGTATATTTTGAAATTAGAGTAAGGGCTGCCGCCACTTTAATACAACAAGCAGCTGCTATTTCTTGCCTAGATTCATTATTAACTCAAGGCTCATTTGCTCGCTCATATAGTGAAATGCCTGCAAGGCTTCGCATAAAACCACAACTATTATATGCACTAGATTTAGCAAAACTTGGGTTTTCTCAACGTGAAATTGCACAAAGAATTTTTGGTGAAGATGCCGTATTAACTGGCTGGAATGGGATTAGCCATCATATTAAAAGCAGGACTTATCGGCTACTTAAAAAGGGCAAAAAACTCATTGGCAAGAGCCATAAAGTTCTCTTAAATAATTGTAAAAAACGAAAATAAATATCGTCACGTTTTGAGGGGTAGTGAAATACGAGTCTATTAAAATTCAAATCTATAAATCAGAATTGACTGAAATATACCGACTAATCCTGATGGAGATTTTGATGATTGATGATGAAATTCCAAATAAATATTCTCATTTTCAAAAACAAAAGAATGATAATTTAAGCCCTTATTTAAAC